>JAABQZ010000037.1 GCA_011391175.1 Methylophilaceae bacterium
AAATAGGGATATAAGATGATACAAACCTACCATGCGCACATTTATTTTTCCACAGATGAAATGACACTGGCCGCGCAAGTGCGCGAAAGCATCATCAAACACTTGCCGCAACTCACTTACGCAGGCCAGCTAATCCCCATCTCCATTGGCCCGCACCCACAACCTATGTTCGAAATTCACATTCCAGCCAGCAGCATCAACTTTGCCATGGCCACGTTGAACGAATTGCGCGAAGGACTTTCTGTATTGATTCACCCAGTGCAAGCTGACGAGCTTGCAGCGCATACAAGCGGCGCAAGCTGGCTGGGCACACAGCTCAAGCTAAAATTAGAGGTGCTTTAGAAATAAGTATTAAGGAATGCTACTTAAATAAGAATTAACGCCCACACCAGCAAAAACAATATTATCGCCACCATTACTGCGGCACTGCCAATATCTTTGGCGCGCGCGGCCAACGCATGGTGGTCAATCGAAGTATGATCTACCGCCGCCTCAACCGCAGAGTTGAGCAACTCTACAATAAACACCAGCACCGTTACGCCGATTAATAGAATGCGCTCAATATTGGTTTGGCCTAAATAAAATGCCAATGGAATCAGCACCAGCATTAGCCATGTTTCTTGGCGAATCGCTGCTTCATTTTTATACGCCGCCTTTAAACCAGCAAGCGAGTAGCCTGCGGCCTTGGCAATGCGCTCTAAACCGTTTTTACTTTTGAATGGGCTTTCCATCATCAACTCTCAAATTATCATTAACGCAGATTTTAACATGCTGTATCATAACGTTTTAATTTAATATCACTATAAATTCAAAACCTTGCGATGAAGTGCGAGGCGGACGGAACGCAGAAACGAGATAGTACGCATTTGTACAGCGAGTTTACGAGTACCGCCCAACACAGCAATTCGCGCAAGAGATGAATTTATCAAGGAGCAACATGGCACGCACTGTACACTGCATTAAACTAGATAAAGACTTAGACGGCATGGATTTTCCACCCTACCCAGGTGAGCTTGGCAAAAAAATATACCTGAACGTAAGTAAGGAGGCATGGGCAGCTTGGTTAAAACAACAAACCATGCTGGTGAACGAAAACCGCCTAAGCTTGGCCGACCCCGCTGCACGCAAATATTTAAGTGAGCAAACCGAGAAATATTTTTTTGGTGATGGCGCAGATACGGCTAGTGGGTATGTACCACCAACAAAATAATGCCGCTTGCTGATTCTAATAATAAAAAACCCGCTTTTATGCGGGTTTTTTATTTCAATTATTTCTTGTAGGTCTTCACACCGTCCGCTGTCGCCAACAACAACACATTCGCTGGGCGCGCAGCAAATAAACCATTCGTCACCACGCCCACGATTTGGTTGATTTTCGCTTCCATCGCCACTGGGTCATCAATTTTCAAGTTCCACACGTCTAAAATCACGTTGCCATTATCAGTGGTGAAATCACGCAGTTTTGGTTGGCCACCTAATTTGACTAACTCACGTGCCACATAGCTTTTTGCCATCGGCAGCACTTCTACTGGCAATGGAAACTTGCCTAATACCGGCACATATTTAGTCTCGTCACAAATACAAATAAAAGTTTTGGCCACTGCCGCCACAATTTTCTCGCGCGTTAACGCGCCACCGCCGCCTTTTAACATGTGCAAATGTTCGGTAATTTCATCCGCCCCATCCACATAAATATCCATGCCATCCACACTGTTTAAATCGAACACTTCAATGCCATGACCACGTAAACGTTGGGCGGTGGCTTCAGAGCTTGCAACAGCGCCTTCAATTTTGTGTTTTACTTTAGCTAATTCTTCAATAAAAAAGTTGGCAGTAGAGCCAGTGCCCACACCAATAATGCCTTCTTTTACGTATGCTACAGCCGCTTGCGCCACTTGTTGTTTAAGTTCGTCTTGGGTAAATGCCATTTCGTTAATCCTCAATAAATTCTTTATAATGCAGATGATTCAACATCATAACATTGCAAGAACATTTAAAAAATAACGCATGACCATAAACTATAAAGACCGCATCGAAAATTCGCGTGTGTACGACGTGGCTAAAAACACGCCGCTAGAGTTTCAGCCGATTTTATCGGCTCGTATCAACAACCGCGTTTTATTGAAGCGCGAGGATATGCAGCCTGTGTTTTCGTTTAAGTTGCGCGGCGCGTATAACAAAATGGCAAACTTGCCAACAGAGGCGCTAAAACGTGGCGTGATTGCTGCGAGTGCGGGCAACCATGCGCAAGGCGTGGCGCTGGCGGCGCAAAAACTGGGTTGCCGTGCAGTGATTGTAATGCCCACCACTACGCCCGCTATTAAAGTGAATGCCGTTAAAAGCCGTGGTGCGCAAGTTGTGCTGTTTGGCGACAGTTATTCTGATGCTTATGTAAAAGCTTTGGAGTTAGAAAAACTCGAAAGCCTGACTTTCGTTCACCCTTACGACGACCCAGATGTGATTGCTGGCCAAGGTACCATTGCACTGGAAATTCTAGATGCGCATCCAGAGCCCATTGAAGCGATATTCTGCTGCGTGGGTGGTGGCGGTTTATTGGCGGGCATTGCAGCTTATGTCAAAGCTGTTAGGCCGGAGATTAAAGTTATCGGCGTAGAAGCTAAAGACGCGGAAGCGATGACGGAATCGCTAAAACAAGGCAAGCGCGTCGTTTTAGACCAAGTCGGCCTGTTTGCAGATGGCGCGGCAGTGAAGCAAGTGGGCGAGCATACGTTTAAACTTTGCCAGGAATTTGTCGATGAAATGATTGTGGTGGATAACGACGCCATTTGCGCAGCGATTAAAGATGTGTTTGAAGACACGCGTAGCATTTTAGAACCAGCTGGCGCATTGGCCACAGCAGGCATCAAAGAGTATGCTAAACGCAACAATCTAACCGGCAAAACCTTGATTGGCATTGCCTCTGGCGCCAATATGAATTTTGATAGATTAAGATTCGTCGCCGAGCGCGCCGAGTTGGGCGAACAGCGCGAAGCCATTTTAGCGGTAACGATTCCCGAACAAGCGGGTGCGTTTAAAACGTTTTGTCGTTTGTTGGGCGACCGCAATATTACCGAATTTAACTATCGCTATGACGACCCGAAAGCAGCGCATATTTTTGTGGGTGTGGCGATTTCCAACACGGCTGAAGTGGGAAAACTAATTACAGATTTAGCTGCACAAGGCTTAAATGCCATTGACTTAACCGACAACGAAATGGCCAAGCTACATCTACGGCATCTTGTTGGCGGGCGGGCACCAAAGGCCGAACATGAGTTGGTATACCGTTTTGAGTTCCCCGAGAAACCTGGCGCGCTGATGAAATTTTTAGACAGCATGGGCCACGATTGGAACATTAGCTTATTTCATTATCGTAACCACGGTGCCGATTTTGGCCGCGTATTGGTAGGCTTACAAGTGCCACCAAACGAGATGGCAGAATTTGACGAGTTTCTAAACCAGCTTGGCTACCCATATTGGAACGAATCCGATAATCCTGCTTACCAGTTGTTCCTAGGTTAGTGTTCCGAGGCTAATATTTTGGGTTAGCATTTCTCTATGTTGTGGTGGTTTAATGCAACCACATTGGTTGTAGACAACCAGATGTAAATTGTTGAATTTTTAAACACTTGTTTTTATTGAACTATTGCACATATACTAACTCGTATATTTTTTGCTTTAGATAATAAGCTTAAGGTACTAGGCTGTAGATATTAAGTAAGTTAATTAGAATTTGGAGAATTGAATGGTCATAAAATTAAATAAAACACGTTTAAGTTTAGTGTTGCTGGCCTTAGTGGCAAGCTTAAGCGCTTGCAATAAACCTACTGAAACAAATACTGAAAACGCGGCCGAGGCAAAATCAGATGCCATGGAAACCAATACTAGCGAGCCTGCTGGCGATGCTGCTAATAAAGGTGTGGCTTATGTGACTAGCCAAGATGCTGGTGTAAGTGTAATTGACCTTGCCACCATGAAAGTAGTAAAAACAATTGACGTAAAAGCAGTTGCTCCACGCGGCTTGGGTGTTACCGATGATGGCAAAAAACTCATCGTCGCCACACGCGAGAATGAAAGCATTTCAGTCATCGACACTGCAACTGGTGAAGTGACACAGCAAATTCATGTCGGCAAAAACCCAGAGTTTGTGCGTGTTAACGGCAATTTTGCTTATATATCCTCTGAGCCTAGTGCAAAAGGCGGCCCTCCACCAAAACCAGGCGCAAAATCTGCAGAGGAAGAAGATGACGACGATGATGCATTACCCGCAAAAATTGCTGTGGTAGATTTAGCTAAAGGTGAAAAAATACGTGAAATTACAGGCGGCCCAGAAACTGAAGGCATTGAATTTTCTGCCGACAGCAGCAAACTGGTGATTACCAATGAAGCTGATAACACAGTCACAGTACATGACATTGCCAGTGGCGAGTTGCTAAAAACGATTAAAACGCATGAATATGGCGATAGACCACGCGGTATTAAAGTTTCGCCAGATGGCAATACCTACGTTGCCACGCTGGAATATGGCAACAAATTTATGGTGCTAGATAAAGACTTTAATTTACTGCGCACCGTGCCTACCGGCGATACACCTTATGGCATTAGTTATGATGTAGCTGGCAAACATATTTATGTGGCCAGCAATAAATCGCAGTTGCTAGAAGTGTTTGACGCAAAAAGTTTTGTAAAACTAAAAGAGGCGCCTACCGGAAAACGCTGCTGGCACTTTAGTTTTACGCCAGACAATAAACAGATATTGCTGGCTTGTGGCAAAAGTGATGCTGTTTTGGTGTATGACACTGAAACACTGGCACAAACTGGCCAAATTGAGGTAAAAGGTATGCCTTGGGGCTTAGTGACTTATCCGAAAGCAATGGGCAGTTTGGACGCTGCAGCTAAATAATTAACCTGCTGATTTAAGCCCGTCACGTACGGGCTTTTTTTATTTCAATAACTTCAATATAAATTCCCAGTCTCTAGGATCTACAGGCGTAATGGACAGCCTGTTACCGCGTTGCAAAATACGCAAGTTGGCCAGTTCTGGCATCTCGCGCATTTCCTTTAGGCTAAGTAAACGAGTTTTGCGGACTAACTTCACATCTACATTCACCCAGCGCGGGGTTTCTTGGGTAGACTTTTCATCGTAATATTTATGATCTTTTATGAATTGCAACCTATCTGGGTAAGCACGGCTAGCCACCTCTGCAATACCCGCAATGCCTGGTACTTCACAATTGGAATGATAAAAAAGCACACCATCGCCTACACTCATTTGGTCGCGCATAAAATTACGCGCTTGATAATTGCGCACACCATACCAATCCACCGTCTGATTTGGCATGGCTGCCAAATCGTCTATCGAAACATCGCCAGGCTCGGATTTCATTAACCAATAACGCATATATTTTGTGTCTATCTGTGATTTATAAAAGTTTTAATGAAAGTTTTAGGTATGATAATTGAAGTTAGATTTTTATGAGCATTTTGGAACAAAAAACATCATGGCACGCAACGTATTAGGCACCACTTTACAAACTTGTAGCTTAGCGCCAATGACCGGCTTTATCCGCAACGGTTGCTGCGAAACTGGGCCAGAAGATACGGGCAGTCATACCATATGCTGTCAAGTGACCGAAGAATTTTTGGTGTTTTCAATCAGTCGCGGCAACGATTTAAGTACGCCGCGTCCCGAGTATGGCTTTGAAGGCTTGAAGCCAGGCAACCGCTGGTGCGTGTGCGCAGCACGCTGGCTAGAAGCCAGCGAGGCAGGTTTTGCGCCACCCGTAATTTTAGAAGCTTGCCACGAGAGATGCCTGGAAATTGTCGAGCTAGCCGATTTGAAATATCATGAATTGCGTTAACGGATTGATATTAAAAAAGTTTAATTGGTAGAAATTCAGAAATCGATTCCCGCGCATGCGGGAATGACGAAAATAGGGATGTTTTTGGAATTTTATGAGAAAATTCGAGGCGGTGAGGCGTAGGCAGTACATTAAGTACGACAAGCCGAAAACAACAAAGAAGTTTCTAGTAAAAAACAAAATCTGTTTGCTGTGGTGTTGCCTGAGTCGTTAATCCTGAACCAAAAAAGTTCAGGTGGTAACAACCTAAAGCGCATTAGGTTCACTCACCAAGGGCATCTTAAAAGACAACCCAATTTAGAGCGCTCACACCGCAACTTGAGTGGCTGAAACCTATAACAAAAGCTAGTTCAAGGAATTTAGACTCAAGCAACACCACAGCAAACAGATTGAATGTTAGAAGAAACGTGTGACCAACTGATGAAAAAACTTAGTTACTACAGCCTACTTACAACAATTTATTTTGGCTAGCCATCGCTTCATCAATTTGATTCTGCATGGCACTAATCCTACGCTTATAATCGCCGATGTCAACATCGCCAGTTTTAGTATTTAATAACTCATGTGACAAATTCAGCGCAGCCATAATCGCAATGCGATCTAAACCAACTACTTTGCCAGAGTCACGAATATCGTGCATTTTTTTGTCGAGATAACTTACTGCGTTGAGCAAGCCTTCGCGCTCTTCATCGGTGCAAGATACGGTAAACTCGCGCCCCATAATGGATACATCGACTGGCTTAACGGTACTCATAATTATGTAGCCTCAGCATCGTTAGGCACATTGTTTAGCAACACTTCTAACTTATTGCTAGCTAATAGCATATTACTTTTTAAAACATCTGTTTTTTGTCGCGCTTGTGTCAAATCATCGCGCAATTGACCATTCTCTTCGCGCAGATGCCCGCACAAAGAGATGAGTTTGGAAATTTTTTCCTCTAAACTTTTTAAATCTGCTTCCATTACCCCACTATAAATTAAAAAATTCATTTAAGTCAATAGCTAACGTGAGCTATTCAAAGTAATTTGACACGTTTAACCCACTTATGTCGCAAATTTAAATTGTACAAGTGCATAAAAAACAACATATGGCGATATAATCTGACTTAGTTGTAAGGTGCTGCTGTTTATTTTCATCAAAAAACACAGTGAAACTGGGAAATAGGTGAGTTAGCTTTTGCCGTTTCAAAGCAAAAATTAGCAATGCCTATGCTGCCCCCGCAACGGTAAGTGAGTCGTGATTTATTCATAAAAGTTTTGCAAAAGCCACTGAGCATTAAAAGCTTGGGAAGGCGCAAAACTAAAGCTCACAAGCCCGGAGACCGGCCTTTTAACTTAAGCCTTAATTTTAAGGCGTGCTAGGAAATACCGCGGGGTGACGGTGTCAAAAGCTGTTGTCCCGTTATATGTGTTAAATATAGTCTGGGCGCAATTTTTGCCGGCAACACCCTTCTCTGTTCCCTAGTTTTTAAGAATCCGCATGCGGGGACGCATGTAATTTAGGGAAAGCATCATGTCTAAAAAAATTATCGCAAGCCCAGTTTTACTTGCCGTCACACTTGCATTCACATCACCCAGTTATTCTGCAGAAAATATTGAGTTAGGCGCTGTAGTAGTTACCGCCAGCCGCATTGAAGAGCCTTTAAGCGCTACGCTACGCGATGTATCCGTCATTAATAGCGAGCAAATCGAGCGCGCTGGACAATCGACTTTAGTTGAAATTTTACAAACACAGCCTGGCATCGAGATCACCAATACGGGCGGCGAAGGTAAAGCCTCGGGCATCTTTATGCGTGGCACTAGCAGTAACCATGTGCTGGTGTTGATTGATGGCGTTAGAGTGAACTCCGCCACGCTGGGCACCACCACGTTTGAGAACATTCCCGTAGCGTTGATTGATAAAATTGAAATTGTACGCGGGCCAGCCACTAGCTTGTACGGGCAAGATGCTATTGGTGGTGTCATTCAAATTTTTACCAAAAAAGGTAGTGGCGCTCCTAAATTTTATGCGGGCGTAGGCTATGGTACGTATAACACCAAAACCGCGGAAGCTGGCGTGCATGGAATAATCGGCGACACCAGCTTTGCATTAGGTGTATCAAGCAAAGATACCGACGGCTTTTCCGCGCTTAAAACCAACAACCCTAATTTAGACGATGATGATGGCTATCGCAACTTATCATTTACAGGCTCTGCCTCACATCAAATTGTTGAGGGTCATGAACTTGGCTTTCAATTTTTGAGCAGCGAAGGTCATACTAAGTTTGATAATCGCTTTAACCTATTTAACCCACCTGCCACCATCAATTTTTCAGATAATGCAGATATTTCACAATTGAGCTACGCGGTTACCAGCAAAAATAAATTTTTACCTAACTGGCAATCTACGCTACGCCTAGGTGAAGGCATGGATGAATCAGTGAGCTTTCAAAGTTTTGGACGCAGTTTGTTTAGGACAAAACAGCGCCAATATTCTTGGCAAAATGATATTACTTTACCTGTTGGTACGCTAACGTTGGCTTACGATAGATTAGAAGAGCGGGTAAATTCCACTGCTGACTTTAAGAGAACCAGTCGTAATAATGATGGTTATTATGCAGGTTATTTAGCTAACTTAGGCAGTCACACTTTGCAGATAAATTATCGTAGCGATCACAATAGTCAATTTGGCAATAACGATACTGGTGGTATCGCCTATGGTTATCAGTTTAACGATAGTTGGCGCGCCACAGCCAGCTATGGCAGCGCATTTAAAGCACCTAGTTTTAATGATTTGTACTTCCCTGATTCATTTGGATTTGCAACCAGCAACCCTAATTTAGTCCCTGAGGAATCTGACAATATTGATGCAAGCTTGCGCTATCAAGAAGGTAGCACCACTGCAACTGTCACAATTTTTGAAAATAAAATACGTAATCTCATTGCGCTAGATTCAAACTTTGTGCCTTTTAACGCGAATAATGTAAAAATTCAAGGCGTTACTTTTGCAGCATCGCAAGGCTGGAACGACTGGCAACTACAAGGCAGTGTGGATATTCAATCGCCGCGTGATGAAGCCACTGATAATTTGCTGGTGCGTCGTGCCAATCGGTATGCCAAAGCTGGCCTAAGTTACACACTTGGTGACTGGCGGTTTGGCGCAGAAACTGTAGCCAGCTCTAAACGCTATAACGATAGCGCAAACCAACAACCGATAGCTGGTTATACCTTGTTTAATCTCACCACCGATTATCAAATTAACTCGGATTGGAAAGTGCAAGCCAGACTTAATAATGTATTTGATAAAAGTTACGCTTTGGCATACGACGGCAACCCGAATACCTCTGGCTTCGTTTACGACACACCAGGGTCAAATTTGTTTGTAAACTTACGTTGGGCACCAAAATAGTTAAATTTGGTTGTAGTTTATTGAAAGCTACCAGCCAGTAATATCAGTAGTATTTTAAATGTATAATTAGGCATAACTCTGCGGGAAAATTAAAATGAACATAAGCGCTCTATCCTCTTACAAAAAACCACTGTTAATTGCCGTTGTAATTGCGTTTGCCATGCTACTTACGCGTGGTAGCCATGTGCTTACGCAAGTATCTTTGCCTGATGCCAGTTTGGCTTTATTTTTACTCGGGGGACTGCTACTTAAACGCTGGGGCTGGTTTGCGGCATTTTTTGGTTTAGCCACGTTTATTGATTTTGGCGCTGCCGCACTCGATCCACTACAAGGTTTTTGCCTGACCAATGGTTATTGGGGCCTAATTCCCAGCTACGCAGCGCTTTGGTTTGGTGGCCTGTGGCTAGCAAAACAGAAAAATCCATTTGCAGCGCTACCTTTTGCGCTGGTGAGCTTAAGTGCAACATTGATTGCATTTGTTGTTTCTACTCAAACCTATTATTTGTTCTCTGGCCGCTTTCCTGCACAAGGTTTATTTGAATCAATGAAGCATGGCTGGAACTATCTACCCGATTGGATGATGGTAAATGCCGCATATTTTGGTTTAGTGTTGTTAGTTGTGGCGCTGGTGCGAAGCCTTAAATCTAACCAAACTGCAAAAGTTTAATCGCCCAATTGAAAAAAGCCGCTTTTTATAGCGGCTTTTTTCTCACCAAATATGAAAAATACGCATTCTTACAGTGAGTTAGAACAAGCAGCCATTTACAAGGTGATTGCAGAGCGGCGAGATATGCGGCATTTTTTGCCTACACCCATCGCGCCAGAGCTACTGACTAAACTCCTGCAAGCCGCACACCACGCACCTAGCGTAGGACTGATGCAACCGTGGCGTTTTATTCGTATCAGTGATTCAAACTTACGCAAAAAAATTCACCTACTGGTGGATGAAGAGCGCGCAAATACCGCACACGCCATTGGCGAGCTAGAAACTACCACCCGCATGGCCGAATTTTTAAAGCTTAAAGTAGAAGGCATTTTAGATTGCGGTGAACTACTCATCGCCACCCTGTGCGATAAACGCGAGCAGCATATTTTTGGCCGCCGTACGCTACCAGAGATGGACATCGCCTCAGTCAGCTGCGCCATACAAAATATGTGGCTGGCCGCACGTGCTGAGGGCGTTGGCATGGGCTGGGTGAGTATTTTTGACCCAGTTAAGCTGGCCAATTTACTTAACATGCCAAGTGGCACCAAACCAATTGCAATATTATGTTTGGGATATGTGAATAGTTTTTATAAGGCGCCGATGCTGGTAGAAACTGGTTGGACAGTAGAAAAACCGTTATCAGAAATGCTAATGGAAAACCAATGGGAAAATAGCGCAACAAATACTGAGAGTAGACCTTGAGCATACATTTAATTTTAGGCGGTGCACGCTCTGGCAAAAGCGCCTATGCAGAAAAACTTGCGATTGAAAGCAGCTTGCCGGTGACCTATATTGCCACTGCGCAAATTTACGATGACGAATTTAAGGCGCGTGTGCAATACCACAAAGATAGACGGCCAACAAATTGGAACCTAGTAGAAGAACCACACTTCCTAAGCACTGCCCTGCAGGCCAATATCCATAAGGCTTGCGAGGCATCAAAAAACCCTCGTACAAAAAAATGCATCATTATTGACTGTTTAACACTATGGTTGGCACAATGTATTTGCCCAGAATGCTTGCCAGTAGAAGGTGTGGACTGGCCAGCGCAGCGTGAGGCTTTTTTGGCGGAACTTGTAAAGCTTCAAGAATTATTTCAAGACAATAACTTTCAAGGCAAGCTTATTCTAGTCAGCAACGAAGTTGGCATGGGCATTGTGCCATTGGGCGAAATTAATCGTCAATTTCAAGATGAACAAGGCAGGTTGAATCAGGCTGTTGCTCAAATTGCAGATAAAGTGAGTTTTATTGCTGCTGGACTGCCGATAACATTAAAAGGTTAAATCAAGATGAAATTTGAATTAAAAAGCGAATATATTGCGCTATGCGATCTGCTAAAAACCGTGGGCATTGCGCAAAGTGGTGGCCAAGGCAAAGTGTTTGTAGCAGATGGCAACGTGACGGTGGATGGGGAGATTGAGTTGCGCAAAACCGCTAAGATACGCAAGGGTCAGATTGTGGTGTGTTTTGGCGAAACGATAGAAGTTAGTTAACTTTTGTTCAAATTCAAAATTTGTTCAAATTCACAATCAAAAATTCACACGGTTGATTTTTGGTACTTTCTCACTAAAGTCTAACTCGGTTACGCTAGCGTAATCGATATTAAATCGAAACAAACCTTTCAGCTCCATATTCAGCACGTGTGCCAACAAAGCGCGAATTAGGCCGCCATGGGTCACAATTAAAATATGTTTACTGGCATTTTCTAACTTTAATTCTTCTAAAATATGGATTGCGCGCTGTTGTAACTGGCCAAAGGTTTCACCATTGGGTGGTGCTAAGTTAGCGTAATCATGCGCCCATGCATCAAAAATATCGCGCGGAATATCATCCCAAGCACGCGTTTCCCAATCACCAAAATTAAGCTCCATTAAGCGCGCATCTTCAACTGCCTCGCCCAAATCTAGCGCCGTTACCAGCTTAAGGCAGCGCTGCAAAGGGCTAGTATAAATCGCATCAAACTTGGCATGCGCCAGCTTGCGTTTTAATTGATTCGCTTCATCCAAAAAGCTAGCAGCAACATCAATATCACTTTGACCATAGCAAATGCCCGGTGAAATTTGTAATGAGGTATGCCGAACGAGCGTGATTTTCATGATGAATTAGTATTAAGGTGAATTAGGTATTGATAAGCTGCAACCACGCCAGCGAAGCAAGATAAAACATGATTTCGCTGAGTTGCTGAATCGCGCCTAACGTGTCGCCGGTGTAGCCACCTAGTTTGCGTTTAAGCAATAATCGCCACCACCACCACATGGCCCCAACTGCGGCTAGAAGCAATAAAGCGAAACTTAGCGTTGCACGCCAATTGCCTAAGCTGTTTTGAATCAAAGCAAGCAACAACAGCAAAGGTAATAATCCAAACACATTTGCAACCCACAAATCACTACGCGAAACTTGGGTAGCTAATGGCTTGGCTTTACTACTGGAGTTAGCATCGGCTTTGGCATAAGGTAAGGCTGCCATCAGCCAAACCGCACTCAAGCGACTCAATGCATGTGCGCAAATTAACGCCGCCATCACAGTATCTGCGTGCATGGCCGTAAGCAGTTGATACTTAGCCATAAGCGCCATAAATAATGCGATTGCACCATAAGTACCCAGTCTAGAGTCCTGCATAATAGCGAGCACTTGCTCACGACTCCAGCCACCACCAAGGCCATCTGCACTATCGGCTAAACCGTCCTCGTGAAATGCGCCTGTGGCCAAAATAGTGGCGGCCATGCTGATAAGCAACGCAATACTTTGCGTAAAAACTTGCATCGCCAGATAAAATGTGGCAACGCCAATCAACCCAACTAACCAGCCCACTAGCGGAAAATATTTAACCGAATGGTTTAAATCTGTCTCCTGAAAGTCGATAAAACTAGGTACTGGGATGCGTGTAAAAAATCCCAGTGCCAACAGAAAATTTCGCCATTGTTTTTGCATGCTAAGCCTTATCACTTATACCAGCAGATTCAAAACTGGCCATATCATTTAAAAAATTGACTGATGACTGGATGAGTGGATATGCCAACACTGCGCCTGTGCCCTCACCTAAGCGCAAGCCTAAATCTAACAGTGGTTTTGCACCAAGATAATCAAGCAACTTTGCATGTGCGTTTTCTTTAGAACAATGCGCAAATATACTGTAGTGCAAAATATTGGGCTGCATTCTAGCGGCCACTAATAATGCAGAAGTTGCAATAAATCCATCAATCAATAACAAAGCTTTTTGCTCGGCAGCACCCAACATAGCGCCCACCATCATGGCAATCTCAAAGCCACCAAACACAGCTAGGGCTTGCATAGGTACTGGCGACTCAAGCATATGTTGATTGATTGCTTGTTTCAATACCCCAGTTTTTTTGATAAGTCCTGCATCGTCCAAGCCTGTGCCGCGCCCGACACAATCTTCAATAGGCAAGCCACACAATACGCTCATCAAACAGCTAGCGGACGACGTATTCGCAATACCCATTTCACCAAAAATTAATACATTGCAGCCGGCATCTATCTCTTTTTTAACATGGCTTGCACCAACTGTAAGCGCTTGCTCACATTGCGCTTCTGACATCGCAGGCTCATACAAAAAATTGGCTGTGCCCATGTCAATTTTGGCATTGATTAAATCCACATGCGGTGCAAATTCAAAATTTACGCCAGCATCCACAATACATAATTGCATATGATTTTGTTTCGCAAAAACATTGATGGCCGCGCCACCTGCTAAAAAGTTAAGCACCATTTGCGCAGTCACCGCCTGCGGATAAGGGCTGACGCCACTTGTGGCGATGCCATGATCGCCAGCAAATACAAGTACCGTAGGTTTGTTTAGCTGTGGGGTGAGTGTATTTTGAATCAAGCCAATTTTTAGCGCAATATCTTCCAAATCGCCAAGTGCACCGATTGGCTTAGTCTTTTGGCTTATCTTTTGTAGCAATGCAGAATTTAGGGTGCTATCTGGTCGTGTGATTTTAAAAGTTTGCATGGCTAAAGTGTAAATGAAAAACCCGCAAAACCTAACGGCTTTGCGGGTTTAAATTAAAAACAACCCAATTATTTTGCAGCTTCGGCAGCAGCATCTTTAGCGGCTTGCACTGCGTCAACCGCTTCTTCTTTGGCTTCAGTAACGGCTTCTGATGTAGCGGCGGCGGCATCAGATGCAGCATCTGTCACCACCTCTTTTGTTTCCTCAGCCACAGCTCCAGCTGCTTCTTTAGTGGCATCCACCGCTTCACCCATTTCTTCTTTCATATTCTCAACTGCATCATCAGATTTGTTGCAAGCAGCTAACAATGTGGCTGCTAAAACACCTGTTAATAGTGCGCGTAAAAATGTATTCATATTCAAACTCCCGTTGCCTATATTTATATAAAGTGATTTAAAGAATTGCAGTGTTACTCCAGTTACTGTGGCGGAATGCGCAACATTTGGCCTGGATAAATTTTATCTGGATGACTTAACATGGGTTTGTTAGCTTCGAATATTTTCATATAAGCGTTAGCGTTACCATAATATTCTTTAGCCACTTTAGAGAGCGTATCGCCACGGACCACAGTGTAAAACACTGGCTCTGCCTCGGCTGAAATTACGCCAAGTTGGTCTTGCACATGCTCCACACCCGCTACGTTACCACAGCATAATAAAATCTTCTCTTTAGTCTCTTGATCAGCCGCCATGCCTTGCACGATTACCGTACCTGAGGCGCCGTCAAAACCAATCGCCAAACCTTCCGCAGTTAAATTCATTTTCGCCACATAATTTGCAATTGCATTGGCTGCTGCTCGGTTTGCTGCATCTACATTCACTGGTGTTGGGTCTTTTTTTGCCACTGCTTCAGTTGCCTTTGCCTCGCCAATCCCAAACAGCTTTTCGCCTGCCTCTTTAATAAATGAAAACATGCCCATTTTTTTCTCCTTGTTAATTTTATTGGTCAATATGAAACTGTTTAGATTTGAACAAACGTCAGTGACAACCATACCACCGCCCCCTGCATGAATCTATCATAGAGCAATTAATTTGGTTTTACCACCCTTACCAATAATTTAATTGCTTGGTATGTGCCCAGAAATGTTTAAGTTTGCTATAATGCGCGACTTGCAAATAGTTATAGATGTTTTGCATGCTGGCCGGATAGCTCAGTCGGTAGAGCAGCGGATTGAAAATCCGCGTGTCGCAGGTTCGATTCCCGCTCCGGCCACCAGTATTGATAAGGCTCACAGTGATGTGGGCTTTTTTCATTTATAAGCCATGGG
>JAABQZ010000038.1 GCA_011391175.1 Methylophilaceae bacterium
CGGCGGTATCGGTAATAAAGTGGTCAGCCACGACGGTAAATAAATCTTCGCGCATGAGGCCTTTTACAATTTTATCGGTTTCGGGCGATTGCGTGACAGGGTTAGTGTTCCAGACCATTAAAGATTTAATCGGCGTTTTCAATTTAATTTCGCCCGTTAGCACACGGCCAAGTTGCAGAATATTGGCCACTTGCGTGCCTTCAGGAATTAAATCTGGGCGGCAAATCACGTCAAATTTATAGGGGTGCTCCCACACTGGGAACTGCAAAATGCCGCCACCCACGTGCCGCCAAGCGCCAATCAGCGCGGGCAAACAAGTGACAGCGCGAATGGCCTGACTGCCGCCGTAACTTCTTTCCAATGCAACACCAATACGAATGGCCGCAGGTGACGTGGTGGCGTATTCGCGTGCAAATTTGCGTATATCTGCCGCAGGAATACCTGTGATTTTTTCTGCCCATTCTGGTGTGCGAGTTTTAGCGCGCGCGGCTAGTTCTTTAAAGCCGACAGTGTAGTTATCAATGTAATCTTGGTCTTGCAAGCCCTCTTCAATAATCACATGCATCATCGCCATGGCCAACGCGCCATCTGTGCCGGGTTTAGGTGCAATATGCCAATCGGCCTCTTTTGCGGTTTTAGAGGCGTAAGAATCCACCACCACCACTTTGACACCTTTTTTCTGTGCCTCATGAATAATGTGCCAGTGATGCAAATTGGTAGAAACCGAATTAGATGCCCACACCACGATATATTTTGAATGACAAAAACTTTCAGGGTCAACGCCAGCCGTTGGCCCCACAGTGAGTAACCATGCGGTGCATGAGCCTTCGCCGCAGAACGTACGCTCAGTCACCGTCGCGCCTAAACGTGCAAAAAAGGCATCACCACCGTTCAAGCCATGTACCAAGCCTTGGTTACCCAAGTAACTGGCGGGCATAATCGCCTGCGAACCATCTGTTTTGATAATCGCCTGCCATTTGTCCACAATCGTATCCAGCGCTTCATCCCAGCTAATGCGCGTAAATTGCTTGCTGCCTTTGGGGCCAACCCGTTTCATCGGATAAAGCAAGCGATCTGGGTGATAGTGACGCTTTTCATAATCTTTAAGCTTGACGCACAAACCGCCGCGCGTCATCGGGTGTTCAGTATTGCCTGTGACTTTTAACAAGGTGCCATCTTTCACATGAAACACCATGCTGCAAGTATCGGGGCAATCGTGCGGGCAACCACCATGGAAAGTTTTAATGGCTGAATCTACAGGCTTGTTCATGAAAAAACTCCTCAATCAAAGTTTCAATTTAACTAAATTAGTTTTACTTTTTAGTGTGATTTTTGCGGTTAACTTTTTAAGCATGCAAATGAAAAACTTTATTCATCACTTTCCACTCACCATGCACTTTTAATAGATTAAAAAAATCCGTAAATCGATGGCCCGTCCAATTATCTGATTCCAAACGAACACTCGCGACTGTGCCTACCAAGTCAATACTGGCAATTCGTGAAACGATAGCAGCTGCAGGCCCGTTTGCATCGTTCCAATCGTAAAGGCCTTGTATAGGGCCTGCAAATAAATCAGAACCAACATACCCAAATATCGTTGCATCATTGTGAAAAGCTGGTTTCATGAGTTCGCCTTTGCCCGATTTTGCGCCATCGATATAGTGCTGAATCACTTTAGAAATAGCATCGTACTCGTTGATATCATTCTCTGTCGCCATGTTAAGCCCCTGTTGAATATGAAACGTTTAACCATTAATATATACTAACTTGTATAGCATCGCAATTGATGATTTTTTTATCATCGCAGACTCATGGGTTATCATATCTAGAATGCCTATTAGACCCCAAAACTCAATGCCTAATCTTGATGCAATTCAGCTTTTAAATGGGCTAGCGCCCGCAGAATTTTTGGCTGAATATTGGCAAAAAAAACCCTTACTTATTAGACAAGCACTGCCTGACTTTAACGGCTTACTCACCCCAAACGAGTTAGCTGGCTTGGCTTGCGAGGACGATGTGCAAGCAAGAATAGTCTCGTTTAAAAAAGATAAATGGACAGTTAAAAATAGCCCCTTTGACGAAACTGATTTTACTAAATTACCAAAAGCAGGCTGGACACTGTTGGTGCAAAGCATAAACCACTACTTGCCAGAAGCTTCGGATTTATTGGCTTTGTTCAGTTTTATTCCGCATGCTAGATTGGATGATTTAATGGTGAGCTATGCGCCAAAGGGCAGCGGCATAGGCGCACATGTAGATTCCTATGATGTATTTTTGCTGCAGGGCGCAGGCAAGCGCAATTGGAAAATATCTGCCCAAAAAGACTTGAGCTTGGTAGAGGACGCGCCGCTCAAAATTCTACAAAACTTTAAAGCTGAACAAGAATGGACGCTGGAAGCAGGTGATATGCTTTACCTGCCACCGCACATCGCACATTGGGGTATATCGGAATCTGATGATTGCATGACCTACTCAATTGGCTTTCGCGCACCAAAGACGCAAGAGCTTGCGCATGAGTTTTTAAATTACTTACAAGATACTCTTGTGCAAGATAATGTTGATGCAGAGGATTTATATACGGATGCAGATTTAACACTGCAAAAACACCCAGCAGAAATCAGCAGCCATATGGTAAAAAGAGTCAGTGGCATGCTGCAAAAACTGACATGGGACAAGCAACAAGTCGCGGATTTTTTAGGTCGATATTTAACTGAACCAAAACTGGACGTGGTGTTTACGCCAGCACGAAAAATATCTAAAGCTGAATTTACCAAACGGTTGGCTACAAAAACTTTATTGCTGAGTTTAAAGTCTCAGTTATTGTTTACTCACGACAATTTTTATTTGAATGGCGAGAAATTAGCAGTGCCAGTTGAAATAAATGAGGTAATTAAGCATTTGGCAGATAAAAAATACTTAAATATTACTGCCCTGCAAGCCAATATCCATGCGGCCTGCAGCGATGCACTTTATGAAGCTTATTCCGCAGGTTACATCTGTTTTAAATAGGCGTTTTAGACGTAGGCAATAAATTTAGGTAATCAATATGAGCGAAACCGAATTGGCACCAAATGCGATTATTTTAGGCGAGCGCAATTATGAAGCAGCGCTAGATATTGTGATTGCGCTTGCCGAAAATGAGCTGCTGATTTTTGACCAGAACTTTGAACATGGCAATTACGCTAGCTTGAAGCGTTTTGAACAGTTATTTGAGTTTTTAAGTAAGGATAATTTAAGCAAGCTAACCATTATTTTGCAAAATACCGAACACTTTATTCAGCACTGTCCGCGTTTATTTGAGTTGCTAAAAAATTATGGTCACAAAATGGTGGTATACGAAACTAACGATGCCGCCAAAGTGGCCAAGGACTGTTTTGTGATTGCCGATAAACAACATTATGTGCGGCGCTTTCATATTGACCAAGCGCGCTTTAAATATGCGTTAAATGATGTGGAAGAATGCGCAAACTTAGGCATGCGTTTTGAGGAATTACTCGATGAAACCGCTGAGATAGTTTCTACGACTAAATTGGGCTTATAGAAAATAAGGGGCAAACAATGAAAAAATTATTATTTGTTTTGTTGTTATTCATTCTGCCCATGTTTGCAAAAATGACGTTTGCTGAAACAGAATTTAAGATTTTCACACTGCAGCATCGTTTTGCCAGCGATTTACTACCAATAGTTGACCCCATGGTAGGCGCTGACGGCACCGCCAGCGGCATCGATAATCAGCTGATTATTCGTGCGCAGCCTGAGCGCATGCGCGAAATTGAAGCGCTTGTGTCACAAATGGACGCTGCTCGTGTTAACCGAAAAATTAGCGTGAGCACTAGCAACCACATACAAAGCCAGCACGAGCACACCGAAGCTAGTGGCAAGGTAAAAATGGGCAAGGTGATAGTCGGTAATGACAGGCGTGCAAGACCAAACACTGGCAATATAGATATTGAACGCAATACAAGCAACACCCAGCAAAGCAATAACCAATTTATTAACGTGCTTGATGGTGAGCGCGCATTTATCCGCGTCGGGCAACTAGTGCCGTTTACTCAGGAATGGGTGACTATGACGCAACGCTATATTCAAGTGGATAGATTTACCGATTGGCGCGAAGTGGTCACTGGCTTTGCGGTGCGTCCACGTACGATAGGCAATGAGGTCGAGCTTGAAATCACCCCACGCATTGCTAGAATGAATAATCAAGGTTTTATTGATTTTGAAGAACTCACTACCGTTATCCGAACCAGTCTTGGTAACTGGGTAGATATTGGTGGCACTATGCAACAAAACGATGAAGTTAGCCGCAAAATTTTAGGCATTCAAAACAGCTCTAGCCAGCAAAAAAGCAGCTTAAGCGTTAAAGTTGATTAAAAAAGCTGATAATGAATTGAAGTTTTGGCGCTAAATTGTTGCGAATCAACGACTTTCTCCTCCAAAATTCAGCAAAAATCCAAAAATTAGTGGAATTTTTTACAATTA
Organism: Methylophilaceae bacterium; assembly: GCA_011391175.1. Taxonomy (GTDB): domain Bacteria; phylum Pseudomonadota; class Gammaproteobacteria; order Burkholderiales; family Methylophilaceae; genus Methylotenera_A. The sequence continues at coordinate 4,483 of JAABQZ010000038.1, forward strand.
CTGTTAAAATTCATGCACTCGGTTGGACTAAAGGTGGTCCTCCGTAACTGGTTTAACTTTAGTTCAATTCAATACGTTTAAGGATACAAAAATGACACGTTCTGCTCTATTAGCTGCATTATTAGCTCTTGCTTTAACTGCCTGTGGCGAAAAACCTGCTGAAGAAGCTCCTGCTGCTGAAGCTGCTCCAATGGAAGCTCCTGCTGCTGAAGCTGCTCCTGCTGAAGCTGCTCCTGCTGAAGCTGCTCCTGCTGAAGAAGCTCCTGCTGCTGAAGCTGCTCCAGCTGAAGCTCCTGCTGCACCATAAGCTAATATTTAAAACTAGCGATAGTTTTTAAAAGCTTTATAAAAAAGCCGACTGTTAGTCGGCTTTTTTTATTGTGCTTTCGTTTAAATTGAAAAATTTAGATTAGTAAATTTAGTTAAAACCACGCCAAGCAAAACCCTCATCCTGATGTGCGATACCCACCCAGTCTTGTGCACAATTCAGTACTTGGCTTAAAGCATTTTTGGCCAAATCAGACCTGTTATTTTTAGCACTTAAATGCGCAGCTATAATATGCTTTAACTTGCTATTATCTAGCTTTGCTAGCAAAGCGGCCGCACTTTGATTATCCAAATGCCCCAATCGACTGCCAACCCGTTTTTTTAACGGCCAAGCGTAAGGGCCGTTTTCTAACATGTTTAAATCATGATTGCACTCCAACACCAAGCCATCACAACCACTTAATACTAGCTCAATATGCGCGGTAGAAGAGCCCGCATCGGTGAGCACTCCTAACTTGTGGTTACCATCACTAAAAGTGAATTGCGTAGGTTCGCGCGCATCGTGCGGTACAGGATATGGGTTTATTTGAATATTCTCGATAGAAAATTGTGTATGACTATCAATAATATTGATTTGAATTGACGCTGACTCAGGAATATAGCGCTGGCACATTTTTAGACTGCCATGTGACAGCCATACAGGCACATTGTATTTTGCGGCAAACTTAAACGCGCCCTTGGCATGGTCGTCATGCTCATGCGTCACTAAAATTCCAGTAATGTGTTCTGGGATTAAATCTAACTTTTGCAAACGCTTGACTACTTCATTTGGCGAAAACCCACAGTCCAACAAAAGACGCGTATTTGCTTGTTCAACCACTAGGCAGTTACCAGCACTGCCGCTACCTAGCGATGCAAAACGCATAATCTAATTTCCGCTTATTTTAATTGATCGTAAAGCAATGAAATAATACGGTTTGCGGTGCTACTGCGGTTACGTTTGTTTTCGGCGTCCACCACGTTCACGCGGGTTGCGCCAGTTTCGGTCTCTGTTAGCTTAATACGATATTGCTTGGCAGGGTCTGTTTTACCATCGTCACCCTTCCAAAATTGCAGTTTATCTATAATGGTTTTTTCGTCTTTGGGTTTAGATTTATTTTCAATTTCTTCGTCATCATTCCAAAATGCCAGCGTATCGAATAAACCCTTTTTCTTTTTCGGGCCATCATCAATATCCACATCAGCGTAGCGCACAAAAAATAAACCACTCGTGCGATCCTTGTCTTCAATCACAAAACCAATTCTATCTAAGGCCAAACCTACGCGGCGCCAGCCACGGTCATAGCTATCATTCAAGTTAAGCGTCACACTGCTGTCAGACTCTTTCACCACATCTGCACGCTTTTCGATGACGGGATTAGCTACAATTTGCTGTGCACGCTTTTCTTCCACACCAAGTTTCACCATGAGACGGCGCAATAATTCTGCATCTAAATCACCGTCATTGGCTTCTGACTTATTTTCAGGCTTCGCGCTATCTAAACGGTAGCCTGTATCAATTGGTCCATAAGGCGTTACTTGAGTGCTCTTGCCATCGTCTGGAGCAGTGCTAACCGTACGATGTGTCATATAAATTTCAGTCGAACCTTCCTTTTCACCGCGCTCTAAACGCGTGCGAAACTTACGTCTATCTGCAAAACCAGAAAGTTTATCTAGCCATTTATCAAATTTTTCGCCGATATTTTTCTTGTCATCTTGCGCTTTAATCGCATCGGCTTCTATCCATTCGGTTTCCATCACGCCTGTTTCCGAGTTTTCCACACGCACGGCAAAACCTTGGTCAATCCAAAACTCGCGCACTACTGGCCAGATTTTCTCAGCAGGCGCATCGACTACCAACCAACGCTGCGCGCCAGCCTTCTCCATACGCACACCTTCAGAAGTAGGCAACACTTTCTCTACGCCTACTTCTTGACCTTCTTGTGCTTGATTATAAGTATTGTAAGTAGTGCTGCCTCCTGGCACGCTGTAAGCATCACTCGAATTCACCGATGTTAAATCTGGTGGAACTTCTAATGGTTTTGAACGACCAGCACCTTTATAATCAGAGGTGTTATCAATAAATGGAATAGAGTCACAGGCGCTTAGCAATATTGCTATCAGACCCATCCCAATTAATTTGTGTGTCATGTTTTTACTCAAGTTTTGATTCCTGTTTTGATTCATCGTCTGATTCATATTTCAACCGTCATATTTAACTAACCAGTCATTCAACTAATGCCCGCTTGGCGCATGGCCGCACGCAACACATCATGGTACTGCATCGATAGATTCACCATCGGCAGCCGTATACCCGCTTTAATCATGCCCATTTGTTGCAACACCCATTTCACTGGGATTGGGTTAGCTTCCACAAATAATTTTTGATGTAAGGCAAATAATTTAGCGTTAATTTCGCAAGCTTTTTTGACATCACCCGTCATCGCAGCCACACACATCTCATGCATCAATTTTGGTGCCACATTGGCCGTGACGGAAATCACGCCTTGCCCGCCGAGCAACATCATCGCCATGCCAGTGGCGTCATCTCCACTATAAATGGCGAAATCATTTGGCGCTCGCAGCAATAAATCTGTGCCGCGCTCTATACCGCCAGTTGCATCTTTAATGCCGACAATATTATTAATTGCTGCCAACCTAATCACCGTATCGTTGCTGATATCGCAGCCAGTACGGCCAGGTACATTGTATAAAATTAGCGGTACATCTACCGCTGCCGCGATGGCCATGAAATGCTGATACAAGCCTTCCTGTGTGGGCTTGTTGTAATACGGTGCTACCAACAAGCATGCATCTACACCTAATGTCTTGGCCTTAGCTGTCAGCTCAATCGCCTCAGCCGTTGAGTTTGCTCCCGTGCCAGCAATGACCGCCACGCGGCCTTTTACATGTTCCACCGTAGTTTCAATCAGTAGGCAATGCTCAGCCACATCAACAGTGGGTGATTCGCCAGTAGTGCCCACAATGACAATGCCATCGGTGCCAGCATCAATATGCCAATCAATCAGCGCACGCAATGCGTCTAAATCCAAACTGCCATCGTCAAACATGGGGGTGACGATAGCCACCATGCTACCTTGCAACATATTAAAACCTGCTGAATAAAAACGCTATTTTAACCGAAACTGGCTGCTTAATATACAAACGATGGCAAAGCAAACTCCAAATAAGCCATATATAATTTTTAGCACTAAAAATACAATTACTGGCGCCAGTTTCCAATAACGCACTACCCTGCAGTTTGGTTGATTTTTAAGCGTAGACTACGCTTTTGATAACACAACCACGTATAATTGCATCTAATAAAATTGCAGCAATTTAGAGATAGATTAATGTCAGAAAGTTACATTTTTATTTTAATCAGCACCGTGTTGGTAAATAACATCGTGTTGGTAAAAATTTTAGGGTTATGCCCATTTATGGGGGTTTCCAAAAAGCTAGAAGCCTCAATTGGTATGGCCGCAGCTACCGCATTCGTACTGACCATTGGCAGCATGACCAGCTGGGCAATCAATTACTATTTGCTAGAGCCAAACAGCTTGCAGTATTTACGCACTCTGTCATTTATTGTGGTGATTGCTGGTGTAGTGCAATTTACCGAGATGGTGATGGAAAAAAGCTTTCCGCTGCTCTACCAAATGCTGGGCATTTTCTTGCCACTTATTACCACCAACTGCGCAGTACTAGGCATTCCACTACTGAACGCACAAGCCAGCAAAAGCTTTATAGAATCTGGTTTATATGGCTTTGGGGGGGCACTTGGTTTCTCTATGGTGTTGATTTTATTCGCCAGCATGCGTGAGCGCTTAGAAGCGGCAGATGTGCCAAAAGCTTTTCAAGGGTCCGCCATTGCCATGGTGACGGCCGCCCTAATGAGTCTTGCCTTTATGGGCTTTGCTGGCCTAGATAAATATTAAGAATAATAAACTGAAGTACACATGTTAACTGCACTTTACATCATGATTGGCCTTGCGCTTGTTTTGGGCGGAGTGCTGGGCTATGCCGCGCTTAGATTCAAAGTAGAGGGCGACCCACTGATTGCGCGTATTGATGCCATTTTGCCCCAAACACAATGCGGTCAATGTGGCTTTCCTGGCTGCAAACCTTATGCCACAGCCATTGCCGAAGGGCGCGCCGATATTAACCAGTGCCCACCAGGTGGTGATGCTGGCGTGCGGGCACTTGCCGATCTAATGGGTATGGAATATAAACCACTGAATGCCGAGAACGGGGTAGAAAAACCTAAAGCAGTCGCGTTTATTGACGAGCCCGTCTGCATAGGTTGCACACTGTGCATTCAAGCGTGCCCAGTCGATGCCATTTTAGGTGCAGCCAAGCATATGCACACGATTATAACTTCAGAATGCACTGGCTGCGAGCTATGCGTGGCGCCTTGTCCAGTCGATTGCATCAGCATGGTACCAATCGCCGAAACGCCAGAAAACTGGAAGTGGAAATACCCCACCATCCCCATTAAGCCCGTGATGACGTTGTAATGAATGCACTCGTTAATTTAGCCAGCTTGCTCAGAACTGCTAAGGAAATTTTTCCTTTTCACGGAGGGGTACATCCGCCTGAAAATAAAGCACAGTCCTCCCAATTACCAATTGGCCAGTTGAGCCTGCCCGAAAAATTGGTGCTGCCTTTACGTCAACACGTGGGCAATATTCCAAAAGTAAAAGTAAGCATCGGCGAGCACGTATTAAAAGGCCAACTGATTGCAGAGGCAGAAGGTGCTGTTTCAGCAGCCATTCACGCGCCGACCTCTGGCACTATTTTGGCGATTGCAGATGCGACGATTCCACACCCTTCTGGCTTGCCAGATAGATGCATCACGTTAGCCCCTGACGGTAAAGATGCATGGATAGACAAAAAACCGCAAAATTGGCGCACTGAAGATAGAAAAAAATTAGTCGCAAGTCTACGTTTGTCTGGCATTGTGGGCTTGGGCGGCGCAACTTTTCCTACCCATATCAAATTGCGTGCTGACGGAAAAAGTGGTGTACACACCCTGATTATCAACGCTGCTGAGTGCGAACCTTATATTACTTGCGACGATAGATTGATGCGCGAGCGTGCCGATGAAATCGTCCAGGGCATAGCCATCGCACAATTTATGCTGGGTGCTGAGCGGGTGATTATTGGCATAGAGGACAATAAACCCGAAGCAGCTGCAGCCATGCAGTTAGCAGCTGCCAACAGTAAAATGGAAGTCATCGTCGTGCCCACACTATACCCCAGCGGTGACGCCAGAAGACTAGTGCATTTGGTGTTAGGCACTGAAATTCCACACGATAAACGCTCTACCGAAGTGGGCTTGCAAGTATTCAATGTGGCGACAGTGCTGGCGCTATACCGCTATTTTGAATTTGGCGAACCTAGCATCAGCCGCATCGTTTCGATGACGGGGAATGTGCAACAACCGCAAAATTTTGAAGTATTGTTCGGCACACCATTGCCGCACTTAGTGGCTGCTGCAGGCGGCGCCAAAGCGGATACCAGTCACTACATCATGGGCGGCCCGATGATGGGATTTGCGCTACCAGACGAAAACGTACCAATTACCAAAGCTGCCAACTGCATTATTGCCGCATCTCCAACCCTGTTTAAACCGCCACCGCCAGCCATGCCGTGCATCCGCTGCGCGCGCTGTGCCGATGCTTGCCCAGTGAATTTGCAACCGCAGGAGTTATATTGGTTTGCCAAAGCGGACAACTTCGAGAAAGCTGCCGACTACAAACTGTTCGACTGCATTGAATGTGGCGCTTGTTCTTATGTTTGCCCAAGCAACATTCCACTGGTGCAGTATTATCGCTACGCCAAAAGTGAGATTATTGCTGCAGATAAAGCCAAAGAAGCCGCTGATTTAGCGCGTGAACGCAACGATTTTAGGCTGGCTAGAATTGAGCGCGAAAAACTTGAGCGCGCCCAAAAACATGCTGAGCGTGCCGCTTTGCAGAAAGAAGAAGCCGCTAAAAAACAAGCAGAAAAAGCACTTGTAAATGATGCAGAAATCACCCGAGAGACAAACGATGCCCTGCAAGGCAGCACCAGCAAGGCTTCTAGCGATACCCCAGAAGATACAGCACAAAAAGCTGCTAAACAAGCCGCCATTGCTGCCGCCATTGCGCGTGCCAAAGCCGCCAAAGCGGCGGCTGTAGCCAGTGGCGATGCGCCTAAAAATGTGGTGAACGCTGATGACGCTGTAAAAAAAGAAATTGCCGAGATTGATGCTAGGCGTGACGCAGTAGGTTTAAGTGAAAAACCAGCAATAGAGCCAGTAGTAGATGAAGTCAAGCAAGCCAAAATTGCGGCAGCGATTGCAAAAGCCAAGGCGGCAAAAGCCGCAGCTGATGCGGCTAAACTAAGTGGGAATGTGAGCGAAAATAAAGAATGATCAATAGAAGCCCCTACATTTCTGACGCGCCTAGCGTTGGCGCCATCATGCTAAAAGTGTTGCTGGCGCTCGTGCCTGGCATCATCGCTTATGTGTGGGTGTTTGGTGGCGGCATTTTGGTGACTTTGTTTCTCGCCACCACCACTGCGCTTGTTGCAGAAGCGGTCATGCTCAAGATTAGAAAACGCCCCATTCAACCCTTTTTAACTGACTACAGTGCGGTCACCACTGCTTGGCTTTTGGCACTTGCAATACCTCCACTAAGCCCGTGGTGGCTAATTGTAGTAGGCACTTTGTTTGCCATTGTTATTGCCAAGCATTTATATGGTGGCCTTGGCTACAATCCGTTTAATCCCGCCATGATTGGTTATGCAGTGTTACTGATTTCGTTTCCAGCGCTCATGACTAAATGGCCAGCCGCTTTGCAATTGGCGCAAACCAAACTTGGTTTTATCGACCAGTTACAGTTTATTTTTAGTGGGGCTTTGCCACCACAAATTATGTTGGATGCGGTCACCAGTGCAACCCCTCTGGATTATTTAAAAACGCAGCTCACTTTAAAACATGACGTGGCCAGTATTTCGCAAGCGCAAATATTCGGCACATTTGGGGGCAAGGGCGGTGAGTATGTAGCAGGCGCTTATTTGTTGGGTGGTTTGTATCTATGGCAACAAAAGATTATCACTTGGCATTTGCCGGTAGCTTTTTTGTCGGGGCTGGCTGTTATTTCTGGCGTATTTTGGCTGGCAGATTCTGCACATTACGCATCTCCTGCTTTTCACTTATTCAGCGGTGCCAGTATGCTATGCGCGTTTTTTATTATTACCGATCCAGTGAGCGGGCCAACGACTCCAAACGGCAAGCTATGGTTTGCTGCAGGCGTTGCCATTATTACCTATTTAATTCGCGTTTATGGCGGCTACCCTGATGGCGTGGCATTTGCCGTGATTTTTATGAATATTTGCGTTCCGCTGATTGATGCACACACACAACCGCGGGTATTCGGCCATGAAAAATAAGCTTGGGTATGTAACGTAATGCCTGAAACCATCATTAAACACGCCACTAAAACCGCACTAACGTTGATTGCTTTTGCATTGGTGTTTACTGCTTTATTAGTCTATATTTTTCAAATCACCAAAGTGCCGATTGAAAAAAGTGAAGCCGCCGCGCGGTTGGCTCTATTTAGACAAATAGTGCCTGCCAGCATGCACGATAATGATATTTTAAAAGATACACTTACCATTGCACCAAATGACTTGCTGGGCAACACGCAACCAAGCATTGCCAACCGGGCGCGCATTAATAATGCACCCGCAGCTGTTATTTTAGAGGCGATTGCCCATGATGGTTATAGCGGCGATATTAAATTACTGATTGCCATTAAATATGACGGCGAAATTAGCGGCGTACGCGTGCTCACGCACAAAGAAACGCCAGGTTTAGGCGACTATATTGATATTGCCAAAGGCGATTGGATTAAACTTTTCGATGCAGAATCACTCACAAAAACGAGTGATGGGAAATTGGCTGAAGACAAATGGAAAGTCAAAAAAGATGGGGGGCAGTTTGATTACATGGCGGGCGCCACGATTACACCACGTGCGGTAGTAAAAGCAGTACATAAGGCGCTAAAATATTTTGAAGCAAATAAAGATGCTCTATTTGTTTAAAATTATGGTTTGCTTAAGGTCAGGTTTGCTTAAAGGATAGTTTGAATGAGTCAATATACAGAAATTGTCGAAAACGGCCTTTGGAAGCAAAATCCCGGCGTTGTGCAACTATTGGGGTTGTGCCCCACGCTGGCAGTGACAACATCAGTGGTCAATGGCGTAAGCTTGGGCCTAGCCACTGCGCTTGTAATGGCAGCTTCCAATGGCGCCGTATCACCTGTACGCAAACTTGTCCCTGCTGAGATTCGCGTACCTGTGTTTATTTTGGTGATTGCTGCATTAGTAACAGTCATCGATTTAGCCATTCATGGCTTTGCTGAACCTTTGCATAAGGTGTTAGGCATTTTCATTCCATTAATCGTCGTGAATTGTATCGTGTTAGCACGTGTAGAAAGTTTTGCCGCTAAAAATCCGCCTGCACCTGCCATATTAGATGGCTTCATGATGGGCTTGGGGTTGACATTTGTATTAGGCGTTTTAGGTGGAATGCGCGAACTCATTGGCAAAGGCACCTTATTCTCTGGCCTAGATTTAGCCTTTGGGCCCAGCTTTAAACCTTATGTGTTGACAGTCATTAGCGATTATCACGGCTTTTTGCTGGCGATTCTACCGCCTGGCGCATTTTTAGGCTTAGCCTGTTTAATTGCCTTTCGTAATTGGGCTGGAACTCGCGCACCTAAAGCTACCCAAGCTGGTGGCCCGCTTAAACCCGCGCATTAGCTTTTATATATAGCAAATTATAATGAATGCCGAAAAACGCTTTGAAATTTTCAAGCGCCTTTCCATTGCCATCCCGCAGCCAACCACCGAGTTGGAACACAGCAGCACGTTTGAGTTGTTAATCGCAGTGATTTTGTCAGCACAAGCCACCGATAAGGGGGTCAATATTGCCACTAGAAAATTATTCAAAGTAGCCAACACACCGCAAGCGATTTTTGATTTGGGCATTGCAGGGCTAGAAAGTTATATTAAAACAATCGGCTTGTACCACGCCAAAGCCAAAAATGTTATTGCTTGTTGCGCGCAACTCATCGAAAAACACGATAGCCTCGTCCCCAATACTCGCGCTGCTTTAGAGGCATTGCCAGGCGTTGGCCGTAAAACGGCTAATGTCATTTTAAACACTGCGTTTGGGCAGCCAACGATTGCGGTAGATACGCATTTATTTCGACTGGGCAATCGCACTAAACTAGCTACTGGCAAAAACGTGCTGCAAGTAGAGCAGAAATACTTAAAAACGATTCCCAAACAATTTTTGCAAGATGCGCATCACCTGCTGATTTTGCATGGACGTTACACTTGTACCGCGCGCAATCCTAAATGTGGCGAGTGCTGCATTGTAGATTTATGTGAGTATCGTGATAAAGTGATTCCTAAAATTCATCTAATGGCAGGTGAAGCCATGATAGAAAACAGCATGGATGGCGGAGAAATAAGTTGAAAGTCGCCACAGGTCTAGCGATTGGAAAAACTGCGCAAGCAGAATTAGCCGCCAAGGCCGTTGAATCTGCCATGCTGAAGGCCAATATCCATGCGCCTTCCAGCGTACTGCTTTTTCTAACTTCTGAGTTCGCAGCCGACCCGCACTCGGCCATTAAAGCCGCCGCCAAAGCTGCCAGTTGCACCCAAATTATTGGCTGCTCGGCCACTGGTATTTTTACTGAAGAAGATTGGGTAATCGATAGCCCGGCTGCCGCTGCGATGGTATTTTCAGATTTAAATTTCAGCCACTCCAATGCTGAAGATGACATATTGCTTACCTTAACCGCGCCCAATGCCATTAATACGACTTGGCTAAATACTGCTGGCAAACGGTTCGGCGGGGTATCTGGCGATGCCACTGGTCAGGGATTATTCTCAGTATGGCAAAACGGCAAAGGCAATACACAAGGTTATTGTGATGGCATACTTGCCCACACGCATGCAGTAGTTGCAGCTTCCCATGGGCTGCAACTTATTTCATCACCACGCCGCATTACCAAAGCCAGTGGCAACGATTTGATCTCGCTGGCTAGTTTGCCTGCTTTAAACACTTTATTTTCCGCCTGCAAGAAACAAGATATTGCTATCGTCAACGATGACATTCCCTACCATCAACTGATGGCGGTATATGCCAATAAAGCCAGCCAACTTGAGCGTGGCGACTATAACTTAGCCTCGCTCATTATTGCCAATCAGGATAATGCCTCTGTGACGCTGACCAAGCCGCTGAAAGAAGGTGATTGGTTATGCTGGGCAGTACGCGATGTGGATGCGGCGCAAATTGACATTGTAAAAACCGCCAGTTTGTTAAGGCGACAATTAGATAC
>JAABQZ010000039.1 GCA_011391175.1 Methylophilaceae bacterium
GCATGAAAATCAGACGTTTATCTACCCAAGACACTAGCTTCGATGCCGATTTAAAGGCTTTGCTGGCGTTTGAAACTGCGCAGGATGATAGCGTGGATACAGTCGTGGCTAACATTTTAAAAGATGTAAAAAATCGCGGCGATGCCGCTGTGTTGGAATACACCAACAAATTTGATAAAACCAATGCAAGCAGTTTGAAATCATTAGAAATAAGCCAAAAAGAGCTGCGAGAGGCTTTGGATGGCCTGCAAGCCAATAGCAGAGCGGCTCTCGAGGCTGCTGCCGGAAGAGTGCGTAATTATCACGAAAAACAAGTAATGCAATCGTGGAGTTACCAAGAGCCTGACGGTACGTTGCTTGGCCAACAAGTAACTGCGCTAGACCGCGTTGGTTTGTATGTGCCAGGTGGCAAAGCTGCCTATCCTTCCAGTGTTTTAATGAACGCAATCCCCGCCAAAGTGGCAGGCGTGGCTGAGCTCATCATGGTGGTGCCTACACCCAATGGCGAAAGAAACCAGTTGGTACTGGCTGCGGCAGCCATTGCGGGTGTTGACCGCATATTTTGCATTGGCGGCGCGCAAGCAGTGGGTGCCCTTGCCTACGGTACAGAGACGATTCCACAGGTGGACAAGATTACTGGGCCAGGTAACACTTATGTAGCTGCGGCCAAGCGGCGTGTTTTTGGCGTGGTAGGTATTGATATGGTGGCAGGGCCATCGGAAATTTTGGTGATTTGTGATGGCAAAACCAATCCTGACTGGATTGCCATGGATTTATTTAGTCAGGCGGAACATGATGAATTGGCGCAAGCTATTTTGTTGTCACCTGATGCTGCATTTTTAGATGCAGTAGCTACCAGCATGCAAAAACTGGTGAAAGAAATGCCGCGTGCGAACATTATTAACACGTCCATTACTGACCGTGGCGCCTTAATTTTGACCAAAGATATAGACGAAGCAATTGAAATTAGTAACTACATTGCGCCAGAGCACTTGGAGCTGTCAGTTGAAAATCCGCTTGAAATGAGCAAAAAAATCAAACACGCGGGCGCCATTTTTATGGGACGCGATACTTGCGAAGCGCTGGGTGATTACTGCGCTGGCCCAAACCATGTGCTACCGACATCGCGTACGGCACGGTTTAGCTCACCATTGGGCGTATATGATTTTCAAAAGCGCTCGAGCTTGATTATGGTGTCGCCAGAAGGCGCGCAGATATTGGGCCGCGTGGCATCCACTTTGGCACATGGCGAAGGCTTGCAGGCACATGCACGTTCTGCAGAATACCGTCTGAAAAACTAAAGTATGAGCAAATATTGGAGTGAGGTTGTTCATGGGCTGACGCCCTATGTGCCGGGTGAGCAGCCTAAGCTGAACAACTTGGTGAAGCTAAATACCAACGAAAACCCGTATGGTCCCAGCCCCAAAGTAATCGCTGCTTTGCAGATGGAGGCGGCGGAAACGCTACGGCTATATCCAGACCCCAACTCAGACAAATTAAAAGCTGCGATTGCAGAGAATTTTAGCTTACAGGCTAGTCAAGTGTTTGTTGGCAATGGTTCTGATGAAGTGTTAGCGCATGTGTTTCAGGCATTATTAAAACACAGTAGACCATTGTTGTTCCCAGATATTACTTATAGCTTTTATCCCGTATATTGCGGACTTTATGGCATTGAATCCGAAATTATTCCGCTGAATGAGCAATTTGAAATTGATGTAAACGATTACGACAGACCCAACGGCGGCATTATCTTCCCAAACCCCAATGCGCCAACGGGCGTGCCTTTGGCCTTGGTTGAGATTGAAAAGTTACTTAAATTCAACACAGAATCTGTAGTGGTGATTGACGAGGCTTATGTCGATTTTGGTACAGAATCCGCGGTGAAGCTGATAAATACTTACCCGAATTTATTGGTAACACAAACACTTTCTAAAGCGCGCTCATTAGCAGGTTTGCGTGTGGGTTATGCACTTGGCCACAAAGACCTGATTGAAGCCTTAATTCGTGTTAAAGATAGTTTTAATTCATACCCAATTGATCGTTTTGCCGAGGCGGGCGCAACCGCTGCTATGCAAGACAAGGCTTATTTTGAGCAAACCTGTGAAAAAGTTATGGCCACGCGAGCCGCATTAGTAAAGGGTTTGCAGACACTTGATTTTGAAGTGCTACCATCGGGTGCTAACTTTGTTTTTGCCAAACACAAAACACATGATGGCGCAGAGTTGACCAAAAACCTGCGCGATAAAAATATCATTATTCGGCATTTTAAAAAACCAGCACGCATCGCACCATATTTGCGCATCACCATAGGCACAGATATTCAATCAAAACAATTGCTTGATGCACTGACTGCTATTTTAAAATAATCGCTAAAAGCGACTAAATTGTTGAAATAAAACCCGAATTGCGGTTATTATGTGCGAACATACAAAATATGACAGTAATGTTTTGTAAAAATTATTTTAATTAACGCAAAATATTATTTTTTAATCGATTATTAGTTCGGAGGAATACCCACCATGGCACAAACCCAAATGGCACTAGATTCACTAGATTTTGATGCAACTGTTGCATTGGCTACAAAAGTAGCACCACACGTTGATATTTTAGAAATCGGTACGCCTTGCATTAAACACAATGGTATCGAGCTACTCAAAACATTGCGCGCCAAATTTCCAAACAACAAAATCTTGGTTGATCTTAAAACAATGGACGCTGGTTTTTACGAAGCTGAGCCATTTTACAAAGCCGGTGCTGACATTTGCACGGTATTAGGTACTGCTGATATCGGTACAATTAAAGGTGTAATCGATGTTGCTAACAAATACGGCAAAATGGCACAAGTTGATTTGATTAACGTAACAGACAAAAAAGCCCGTACATTAGAAGTGGCTAAATTAGGTGCACACATTATTGGCGTGCACACCGGTTTAGATCAACAAGCTGCTGGTCAAACGCCATTTGTGGATTTAGCGATGGTGACTGGTTTAAATACTGGCGCTAAAGTTTCTGTTGCTGGTGGTGTAAAAGCTGCAACAGTGCGTCAAGTGGTAGATGCTGGTGCTGATATCGTTGTAGCAGGTGCCGCAATTTACGGTGCAGCAGATCCAGCAGCTTCAGCTGCTGAAATTACTGGCTTGGCTCGTGCTGGCAATGCTAGCGCTGGCGGCATGGGTAAATTACTGCCATGGGCATTGATTGCAGGTGCAGTATTGCTTGGCTTGTATTTACTTAAAGGTGGCAACACTGTTGAAGAGATGCCTGCAGCAGATGCAGCGGTAGAACAAGTGCAAGAAGCTGCGCCAGCTGCAGTTGAAGCAGTAGAAGATGCTCCCGTAGAAGCGATGCCAGAAGAGGCTGCTCCAGCTGAGCCTGCACCAGCTAACTAGTATCAAGCAAGCTTGTTTATAAGTTTGTTAAAAAGCCGACCGCTAGGTCGGCTTTTTTATTGTGGTTGCTTAAATAATAATAGTGCGAAAGCACTAAAGATTTAGGATAAAATGCAATTTAGGTTAAAATGCCTTAAATTATTCATTATCAACATTATCAATTAGTTAACTTAATTAATTCAAAGCACATGCGCCAAGCAGAAGTTACCCGCAACACCCTAGAAACTCAAATTACTGTGGCTATCAATCTTGATGGCACAGGTGCCTCACAATTTAATACTGGCTTGGGCTTTTTAGACCATATGCTCGATCAAATAGCCCGTCACGGCATGTTTGATATTGCAGTAACTGCCAAAGGTGATTTGCATATTGACGCACACCACACAGTGGAAGATATCGGCATCACATTAGGTCAGGCTTTTGCCAAAGCGATTGGCGATAAAAAAGGCATTAACCGTTACGGGCATGCTTATGTGCCGCTAGATGAGGCGCTTAGCCGCGTGGTGCTCGATTTATCTGGTCGCCCAGGTTTGGAGTTTAATTGCGAATTTACCCGTGCTGCTATCGGCGAATTCGATGTTGATTTAGTGCATGAGTTTTTCCAAGGCTTTGTTAATCATGCCAATGTCACCTTGCATATCGATAACCTAAAAGGCCACAACTCGCACCACCAGTCTGAGACTATTTTTAAAGCCTTTGGCCGTGCTTTGCGCATGGCCGTGACGTTTGACGAGCGTATGTCAGGCATTATGCCATCCACTAAAGGCTCACTCTAAACGCAGCTAATAAGTTTTTATGCAAAAAGTAGATATTGCGGTGGTGGATTATGGCATGGGCAATCTGCGCTCGGTGTCTAAGGCGGTGGAGCACGTAGCTGCGGGTAAGTCGGTGGTGATTACCAGCGATGCGGCAGTAATTCAACGCGCGACACACGTCATATTTCCTGGCCAAGGCGCCATGCCAGATTGTATGCGTGAACTAGATGCACGCAATCTTAGATCTGCCATCATTGATGCCGCTAAAAATAAGCCTTTTTTAGGTATTTGCATTGGCATGCAATTGTTGTTTGAGCATTCTGAGGAGGGCGATACTGTAGGCTTGGGCTTGCTCAAAGGCCAAGTTAAACGTTTTGCCGAAAAGCTAACAGATGAAAACGGTAGTAAATTAAAAGTGCCGCACATGGGTTGGAATCGCGTTTATCAAACTCAACCACATGTGCTATGGAATAATATCGAAGATGCCACGCGTTTTTATCATGTACACAGTTACTATGTCGTACCGCAAGATAGTGCGCTTACTGTCGGCGAAAGCGAATACCCCAACCGATTTACCACGGCAATTGCCTATGGTAATATTTTTGCCACTCAGTTTCATGTAGAAAAAAGCGCGGCAGCTGGCTTGCAATTGCTAAATAACTTTGTTAATTGGAAACCCTAACAATTAAACCTTGGCAAGCTAAGCTTTGGTAGACTGAAAACCCTAATTAACCTTTTTGTTTCAATTAATTTAATACAAATCACTTAATTAAAATCATGCTTATTATTCCTGCGATTGATCTCAAAGACGGCCACTGTGTGCGGCTAAAACAAGGCTTAATGGAAGAGTCTACCGTGTTTTCGGAAGATCCTGGCGCCATGGCGCGGCATTGGGTAGACCAAGGCGGCAAGCGTTTACACTTGGTGGATTTAAATGGCGCGTTTGCTGGCAAGCCAGTGAATGAGGCTGCCATTAAGTCTATCGTGGCTGCATGCAAAGGTGAAATTCCGATTCAGTTGGGTGGCGGTATTCGCGATTTAGAAACGATAGAGCGTTATTTAGATGACGGTATTGACTATGTCATTATCGGTACGGCGGCTGTTAAAACGCCAGGTTTTTTGCACGAGGCTTGCTATGCCTTCCCAGGCCAAATTATGGTTGGCTTAGATGCCAAAGAAGGCAAGGTGGCGATTGATGGCTGGAGCAAACTGACAGGTCACGATGTAATCGATTTAGCCAAAAAATTTGAAGATTACGGCGTGAATGCGATTGTTTATACTGATATTGGTCGCGATGGCATGCTCACTGGCGTGAATATCGAGGCGACTGTGGCGTTAGCACAAGCGCTGACGATTCCTGTTATTGCCTCAGGCGGCCTAACCAACTTAGATGATGTCAAAAAACTGTGTGAGGTGGCGCATGAGGGTATTATTGGTGCGATTACAGGCCGCGCGATTTACGAAGGAACGATTGATTTTGCCGCCGCACAAAAACTGGCAGACGAGTTAAGCACCTAATGGCATTAGCAAAACGCATCATTCCCTGTTTGGATGTGACCGATGGCCGGGTGGTAAAAGGCGTCAATTTTCTTGAGTTGCGTGATGCAGGCGACCCAGTTGAAATTGCTAAACGCTACGACGACCAAGGTGCAGATGAGCTGACGTTTTTAGATATCACTGCCAGCTCAGATAATCGAGGCCTGATATTGCACATCATTGAAGAGGTCGCCAGCCAAGTATTTATTCCGCTGACAGTGGGCGGTGGCGTGCGAGAGGTGGAAGATGTGCGCCGCTTGCTTAACGCAGGGGCAGATAAAGTCAGCATTAATACAACCGCTGTACTCAACCCACAAGTGGTTAAAGATGCGGCTGATCGTTATGGTTCGCAATGTATTGTGGTCGCTATCGACGCAAAAAAAGTAGATAATCAAGCATTCGAGTGGGAAGTATTTACCCACGGCGGCCGCAAACCAACAGGGCTGGATGCCGTCAAATGGGCGCAGCACATGGTGGCACTAGGCGCAGGTGAGTTGTTGGTGACCAGCATGGATAGAGATGGCACCAAAATTGGCTTTAATAATCCGCTGAATCGGGCTATATCTGACGCAGTAGAAGTGCCGCTAATTGCATCGGGTGGCGTGGGTAATTTGCAGCACTTGGTCGATGGCGTGACGCTCGGCGGCGCAGACGCAGTCTTGGCCGCGAGCATTTTTCACTATGGTGAATATACGGTGCAGCAAGCCAAAGCCTACATGTCTGCACGAGGGATTGAGGTAAGGTGATGAACAGGCTAGACCAAAAAAACTGGCTAGACCAAGTGAATTGGGATTCGGATGGGCTAGTGCCTGTCATCGCCCAAGATTACAAAACTGGCAAAGTGCTGATGTTTGCCTGGATGAACCGTGAAGCTTTGCAGCTAACTGAAGACACTCAACAAGCGGTTTACTTTTCGCGTAGTCGCAACAAGTTATGGCGTAAAGGCGAAGAAAGCGGCCACACGCAAAAAGTGCATGAGATTCGTGTAGATTGCGATGAAGACGTGATCTTGTTGCGCATTGAGCAGGTAGGCGGCATTGCCTGCCATACAGGACGTAACAGTTGTTTTTTTAAGAAGTTAGAAGATGGTCGTTGGAAAATTGACCAGCCAGTGATTAAAAATCCTGAAGATATATATAAACCAGTAGCTTAATATGAGTGACATTTTAAACCGACTTGCCGATATGCTGGAATCACGCAAAAGCG
The DNA here is from genome assembly GCA_011391175.1 of Methylophilaceae bacterium. Taxonomy (GTDB): domain Bacteria; phylum Pseudomonadota; class Gammaproteobacteria; order Burkholderiales; family Methylophilaceae; genus Methylotenera_A. Next base: position 6,887 of record JAABQZ010000039.1, read on the forward strand.
CTGATGCCGATAGTTCCTATGTGGCCAAGCTGTACGCTAAAGGCATGGATTCAATCCTTAAAAAAGTAGGCGAAGAAGCCACCGAAACTGTCATCGCGGCCAAAGGCGGCAAGCGCGAAGAGATTATTTATGAAACAGCAGATTTGTGGTTTCACACCTTGGTGATGCTGGCCAAGGCTGATATCAAACCACAAGAGGTGCTGGATGAGTTAGCGCGGCGCGAAGGCCTATCGGGCATTACGGAAAAAGAGAGTCGTAGCAAATGAGCGCCGACTGCATCTTTTGTAAGATTTTAGCTGGTGACATACCTGCCAAGAAAATCTATGAAGACGATGACGTGATTGCCTTTAACGATATTAAACCGATGGCAAAAGTGCATTTTTTAATTGTGCCAAAGTTGCATGTGGAAGGCTTAAAAGCGTGCGACACTTCACATCAAAATTTGCTGGGTAAAATGCTGTTATTGGCACCAAAACTTGCGGCCGAGCAAGGTTTGGTAGGGTTTAAAACACTCATTAATACTGGGCGCGAAGGTGGTCAGGAAGTGTTTCATATTCATGTACATGTATTTGGTGGTGGCGCAGCTTAAGTAGCCAACAATTTATTGGTGGCCTGTAGGCCAGATGGAATAAGGAGATTGAAATGGGTTCATTTAGTTTATGGCATTGGTTAATTGTGTTGCTGATTGTAGTGTTGGTATTTGGCACTAAAAAATTGCGTAACATGGGTGGCGATGTGGGCGGCGCGGTAAAAGAATTTAAGAAAGCCATGAAAGACGGCCAAGTAGATAGTGAAGGCGGCAAAGTAGTTGAAGGCGAAGTAACAGACAAGACCAAAGAATAAGCACGCGACGTGTTTGACGTATCTTTTTCAGAACTGTTTGTCATCGCAGTGGTGGCTTTGCTGGTGATTGGTCCAGAAAAGTTACCAAAAGTCGCACGTACCATGGGCGCGTTTATGGGCCGCATGCAGCGTTATGTGGCGCAGGTGAAAGAAGAAGTGAATCGCGAAGTGCGCTTTGAAGAGTTGCAAAAACTGCAGCAAGAAATCAAACAATCAGTTGAAAACAATCTTGTAAAGCCTATCGAGCAGGAAGCGACTGCTCTGGAAGCCAGTATTCATGAGTCTTCCAGCCTTGCTAAAACAAAGGTTGAAGTAGCTAAGTCTGAAATTAGAGCAAAACCAGTAGCAAAAAGGCGTGTCACTGCCAGCAATACAAAGTCGAAAACTACTCAGCGTAGCGTTACTAAGGCTAATACTAGGCCAAACACTAAGCCTAAAGCCTCTGCTTCGAAAATCGCTACAAAAATTAAATGACTGCTTTAATTAAATGACACCGACTGAATCATTTATCTCGCACTTAATCGAGCTTAGAAATAGATTGTTAAAGGTGGTGCTGGGTTTTGTGTTGGTGTTTTTTGCGCTGTTTCCATTTGCCAATAAAATCTACGCGCTGTTAGCCGCACCTATGCTAGCTAAGCTACCTGCAGGTGGCCAAATGATAGCCACTGCCGTGACCACACCGTTCTTTATCCCGATGAAAGTGGCGATGATGGCAGCGTTTGTGATTGCCTTGCCGCATACTTTGTACCAGATTTGGGCATTTGTGGCGCCAGGTTTATATACGCACGAGAAAAAATTGATGGTGCCTGTGATTGCAGCAAGTAGCCTGCTATTTTTGGCGGGCATGGCATTTGCCTATTTTGCTGTGTTTCCCGTGGTATTTGGCTTTATCGTCAGCAGTGCGCCAGCAGGTGTCGCGGTGATGACCGATATTGCGCAATATTTAGATTTTGTGCTGACCTTATTTTTGGCGTTTGGTTTGGCGTTTGAAGTGCCAATTGCGGTGGTGCTGGTTGCGCGTTTTGGCTGGGTGACGATAGCGCAATTAAAAGAAGCGCGCAGTTACGTGATTGTGGGAGCGTTTGTACTGGGGGCTATTTTTACGCCACCAGATATTATCTCGCAGTTTATGTTGGCCGTACCATTGTGGCTGTTGTATGAGGCAGGCATTGTGGTGGCGCAACTAGGTAATCCCAAGCCGCCCACAAAAGAAAACTCTATAAAAGCTTAGTTTTTAAAATTTAGCATTAAAAAGTTATTTGCGCGCCGTGGCAGGTTTGGGTCGTTTGCCCACTTCCACACTCACGGTTATTTCTTTAGCTGCTCGCGCAATTTTAAGTTCGGCTTTTTCAGTAGGCTTAAGTGCGGCAATAATATTTAGCATGCCGCTACTATCTACCACTTTTTTGTCGTTAATCGCAAGTAATACGTCCCCAGCTTTAAGTCCTGCCAAATCAGCGGGGCTGTCACGCAACACACCTGCAATCAGTGATCCTTGCGTCTGAGCTAGTTTGAACGACTCTGCCAATTCTGGTGTAATGTCTTGTGCCTCAATACCTATCCAGCCGCGCGTGACACTGCCGCTTACGGCAATTTGTTCCATCACTTGTTTGGCAATGCTGGCGGGTATTGCAAAACCGATCCCCATGCTGCCACCATTGCGTGAATAAATGGCGCTGTTAATCCCGATTAAATTACCTTCGGCATTTATCAGCGCTCCCCCTGAGTTGCCAGGGTTAATTGAGGCGTCTGTTTGTATAAAATTTTCATAGGTATTAATGCCCAAATGGTTGCGTCCTAGCGCACTAATAATGCCTTGCGTCACCGTTTGCCCGACACCGAATGGGTTGCCAATTGCCAGCACTACATCACCAACACTTAACTTTTCATCCGCAGCAAAAGTGATAGCGGGCAGATTATCTGCTTCTACCTTTAGCACCGCCAAGTCGGTGTCAGGGTCTGTGCCTACTACTCTGGCAGCAAGTTTTCTGCCGTCGGCAAGTGCTACTTCAATTTCATCGGCACTTGCTACCACATGGTCGTTGGTTAAAATTAGACCTTGCTCGCTCACAATTACGCCGCTACCTAGGCTGCTGTCGGATTGGCCATTTTCTTCGTTTTCAGGTGGCTCACCAAAAAAATGTTTGAATAGCGGATCATCTCTAAATTGCTCGTGCGGATTAGGGGCGGTCAATTTGCTGGAGGTGAAAATATTCACCACCGCAGGCATGGCCTTATTGGCCGCTGCACTGTAGCTACCCACAGAGGTTATCGCTTTTTGTTTGGCCGCAACGCTTGATTCGACCTGGTTGATGACAATGGCGTCTTGCCGATTTTCGAGCAAATGTGGATAAAAAAGACGCAGTACAAACAATAAGCCCAAGCAGGCAGTAACAGATTGTGCAAAAATAAGCCAAATACGTTGCATAAATTAAAACATTAAATATGAATGTTGATTAGTATAGGTGAAAAAGTGGGAAGATTTATATGAATATCAATGCGCTTAACAATTATTTAAATGTGCTACTGCAGCCAGAACGCTTTAACGATTATTGCCCGAATGGCTTACAGGTAGAAGGTAAGCGCGAGATTAATACGATTGTGACAGGTGTGACAGCCAGTATGGCCTTGCTAGAGGCTGCTCTGCAGGTCAACGCGGATGCGGTGCTGGTGCATCATGGTTATTTTTGGCGAGGTGAAGCGTTGCCAATCACTGGTATTAAAAAGCGCCGCATTCAATTTTTATTAAAGCACGAGATTAATTTATTGGCTTATCATTTGCCTTTAGATGCGCACGCAGAATTAGGTAATAACGTCATGCTGGCTAAGCAGCTCGGCTTAAATATCATAGGTAAAACAGGCGAAAAAGAAATGTTGATGCTGACGGAATTATCGGCGCCACAAAGCCTCCAAGCATTTGCAAAATCAATTGAAACAAAACTTAACAGAATGCCGCAAGTGATAGGCGATTTAGCTAAACCAGTTAAAACGGTTGCTTTATGCACGGGTGCCGCGCAGGGCTATATTGAACAAGCAGTGGCTGCGAATGTGGATGTTTACATGAGTGGTGAGATATCGGAGCAAACCGTGCATGTGGCACGTGAGAGTGGTATGTCTTATATAGCTGCGGGGCATCACGCAACAGAACGTTACGGCATACAAGCATTAGGCGAGCATTTAGCGCAAGAGTTTGGTTTGCAACATACATTTATAGATTGTGATAATCCTGTTTAATTGTTTTATTTCAACCACTTATGCAATTAAATTAGGTTTATTTTGCAAAAAAATGTATAATGCGCAGCTAAATTTAGACCGCACTTAAATTCCAAATAAATTTAGCCTCAAAAGGGCTACAAGGATATTGAATGTCAGACAAAAAAACCGAGACGACTGCTAAGACGCACATTGAAGGCAATAATGCGCTATCTTTCTCAGCGCCTAGCCAAGTAGATCAAGAAAAGCGCAATTTTTTAATTACTGCCACTGCCTGTACAGGCGCGATTGGCGCTGCTGCTGCCGCTGTACCGTTTATTGGTAGCATGTTGCCCAGCGAGCGTGCAAAAGCCGCTGGTGCACCGGTTGAAATTGATATTAGTAAAATTAAGCCTGGCGAGATGATGCTTGAAGAGTGGCGCGGCCAACCAGTGTGGATTTTAAACCGCACAGATGAAATGACAGCAGACTTAGCCAAGCATAACGATCAACTAGCTGACCCTGATTGCAAAGTGGCGCAACAACCAGAATACTGCAAAAATGCCAATCGTGCCATTAAGCCTAATATGGCTGTCATGGTTGGGCTGTGTACGCATCTGGGTTGCTCTCCACAGAAGAAATTAGAAGCGGGTGGCGATATGGGTGAAAATTGGACGGGTGGTTTTTTCTGCCCGTGTCATGGCTCTAAGTTTGATTTAGCAGGCCGTGTATTTAAAGGCTCACCAGCCCCAACAAATCTAGTCGTGCCTCCGCACCAATATTTAACTGAAACCACGTTGCTCATTGGTGTAGATGCGGAGGAGGCATAACCATGGCTCAAGATAAGACAACTGAAAAAGTGGTTGAAACAACTGGTATTGTCGACTGGGTAGACAAGCGGTTTCCGCTAACCAGCAATATCAAAGCGCACCTAACCGAATATTATGCACCCAAAAACTTTAATTTTTGGTACTTTTTCGGCTCGCTAGCTTTACTGGTGCTGGTCATGCAAATTGCCACGGGTATTTTCTTGACCATGCACTACAAGCCCAGTGCAGCAGAGGCGTTTGCCTCGGTAGAGTACATAATGCGTGACGTGTTTGGCGGCAATATTATTCGCTATATGCATTCCACAGGCGCATCCATGTTTTTTGTGGTGGTGTATTTACACATGTTCCGCGGCCTTATTTATGGCTCTTACAGAAATCCACGTGAGCTTATTTGGTTGTTTGGTGTGGGCATTTTCTTGTGCTTAATGGGCGAAGCATTTTTTGGCTACCTGTTACCATGGGGTCAAATGTCGTATTGGGGGGCGCAGGTGATTGTGAATTTGTTTGCAACGATACCTTTAATTGGTCCAGATATTTCAGAATGGCTACGTGGTGATTATTTGGTATCTGATGCCACGTTAAATCGTTTCTTCGCTTTCCATGTTATTGCATTGCCGCTGGTGATTTTGGGTTTGGTGATGTCACACTTAATCGCCTTGCACGAAGTAGGTAGCAACAATCCAGATGGCGTTGAAATTAAAGCCAAAAAAGATAAAGCAACTGGTATTCCGCTGGATGGTATTCCGTTTCATCCTTATTACACGGTAAAAGACATGGTAGGTGTAGCAGTGTTTTTAATTGTGTTCGCCACTATTATGTTTTTTGCGCCAGAAATGGGCGGTTACTTTTTAGAGGCGAATAATTTCATTCCTGCGGATCCACTGAAAACCCCTGCGCACATTGCGCCAGTATGGTATTTCACACCTTATTATTCAATATTAAGGGCCGTTCCTCCAATTGGTATATCGCAGTTTCCAGGCGTGGCAGCAATGGGCTTATCGGTGATGATATTCGCCTTATTGCCTTGGTTGGATCGTAGTCCGGTAAAGTCGATTCGTTATCGCGGTTCACTATATAAAAAATGGTTGACTGCCTTTGTGGTTAGCTTTTTGGTGCTGGGTTATTTAGGGACAGTGCCATCCAATATATGGGGTCAGTTTGGCCCTTGGCTTGCCGGCGCAGACCGCGCCACCGTAGTTGCGCGTATTTTTACGGTTGTTTATTTTGCATTTTTCATCCTAATGCCTTGGTATAGCGCCAAAGATAAGACTAAACCAGTGCCAGAAAGGGTGACACACTAACTATGAAAAAACTATTTTTAGTATTGATAGTGCTACCGTCGATTTTAATTGTACAAATGGCGGTGGCAAACGAAGTGAAAATTGGGGTTACTGCGCCGATTGATGCGAGCGACCATGCATCGTTACAGCGTGGCGCAAAAGCCTTTATTAACAACTGCCTCAACTGTCACAGTGCCAACTATATGCGCTACAACCGCCTGCAAGATATCGGCCTGACTGCAAAGCAAATTAAAGATAATTTATTATTTGCTGGCGAAAAGGTGGGCGACACCATGACAGTGGCGATGAACCCAAAAGATGCCAAAAAATGGTTTGGTGTTGTGCCACCAGATTTGTCGGTAGAAGTGCGCGCGCGCGGTGCGGATTGGGTGTATGCCTATATGCGCGGGTTTTATCGCGATGAAACCACGCCGACTGGCTGGAACAATATTGTTTTTGACAAGGTTGCGATGCCGCATGTTTTGTACGAATTACAGGGTGAGCAAATACTCAATCACGAAACACATAAGTTAGAGTTGGTTAAGCCTGGCAAATTAAGCCCTAGTGAGTACAACGCCTACATTGGCGATTTAACTAACTATATGGCGTTTATGGCCGAACCCGGTAAACAACAGCGCCAACAGTTAGGTTGGTGGGTGTTGCTATTTTTGGGTGTGATGTTGGTATTGGCAAGAAAGCTTAAAGCTGAGTATTGGAAAGATATTAAAAAGGGAAATGATTAAATTATGATGAAACTATACTCAGGCTCGGTTGATCCGTTTAGCCACCGTTGCCGTATTGTGCTGTTTGAAAAGGGCATGGATTTTGAAGTGATTGATGTGGATTTAGCCAATAAGGCTGAGGATTTAGCGATATTGAATCCGTATGGCGAAGTGCCGGTCTTAGTGGAGCGCGATTTAATTTTGTCTGAAGCGAATATTATTAACGAATATATCGATGAACGCTTTCCGCATCCACAATTGATGCCAGCGGATCCTGTGATGCGCGCCCGCGCCCGTTTGTTCTTGTATAACTTCGAAAAAGACTTATTCAGTCATATCAAAGACATTGAATCAGACAATCAGGAAGTGGCTGATAAAGCGCGCAAAACCATCCGTGATAATTTAACGCAAATTGTGCCAATTTTTAGCAAGCAAAATTACTTGCTGGGCGATGATTACTCCATGTTAGATGTTGCGGTAACGCCTTTGTTATGGCGTTTAGGTCACTATGGCATTGAGTTGCCAAACCAGGCAGCACCTTTGTTAAAGTATGCTGAGCGCTTGTTCTCACGCCCGCTGTATGCAGATGCGATGACACCATCAGAAAAGGCAATGAGAAAGTAACCATGGCGGATGGCTTGATTTCCACCAAGCCCTACATGGTGCGCGCCATTCACGAATGGTGCGTAGATAACGGCTTTTCACCACATTTATTGGTGGCGGTTAATGCGCAATGTCGCGTGCCTGTGGCGTATGTAAAAGATGGCGAAATTGTGCTGAATCTAAATTACTCCGCGACTAAAGATTTGCATATTGATAACGACGCCATCGTGTTCTCGGCACGCTTCGGCGGCGTATCGCAAAATTTATATGTGCCGATGGGCGCAGTAAAGGG
>JAABQZ010000003.1 GCA_011391175.1 Methylophilaceae bacterium
CCAGCGCAAAGTGTGGATGGCATAAGGCCCAATATCCCACAGTGCACCACCGCCATCCGCCATGCTGCGATTAATACGATACATGCGTGCTTCGCGCATTAAAAACGAGAAGCTAGCGCGCACACTTAAAATGTCGCCAATCACGCCACTCGCAACAAGCGCTTGCACACGTTGATGTTGAGGATGAAAGCGATACATAAAGCCTTCCATCACTTTGACGTTGGCTTTATTTGCCGCAGTTTCAATCGCATCAATATCGCTTAATTTTGTCGACATTGGCTTTTCAATCAGCACATGTTTGCCAGCGTTGATTGCTTTAATTGCCCATTCTGCATGCTCTTCATTCGCCATCGGGCAATAAATCGCATCTACATTTTTATCTGCAATCAAACTTTCCAAATCGTCATAACAAGCAACATAACCATCGTGCTTTTCAATAAACCTTGGCGGCGCATATTTATCAAAGGTCGCTTTAGCCGCGCCAGCACGACGGCTGGCAATCGCCACCAACTGCGAATTGGGCGCTTCAATAATCGCAGGCAGCAAACGCTCGTTCACGCGCGCTGCGCCTAAGATGCCCCATTTAAGTTTACTCATGCTTCGCTCCATTTGATACTGCAACCAATACTGGCAATCTGCTCCCTTGGTCCTTGTCCAGTTTCTGCCACCTGCTTCATGGCATAGAACAAATCACGCGTGCTATTGGGGGCCGTTTCTTTTCGGCTTTCATCAAAGCGGCCACGATATTGCAACTGGCCTTTGTTATTAAAGCCAAAAAAATCGGGCGTGCACACCGCACCGTAATGTTTAGCAACCTGCTGGCTGGCATCTAACAAATAAGGGAACGGGAAATTCATCTCGCGCGCGATGATTTGCATATTTTCAACGCTATCTTCAGGATAATCCGTTGGATCGTTTGACATAATCGCAACGGTGTTTACGCCCAACATCTTCAGCTCACTTACGTCATAAATTAATCTTGGCAAAATAGCCTTCACATAAGGGCAATGGTTGCATATAAACATTACCAGCAAACCGTTCTTGCCCATCACAAGCTCAAGCGTAACCAAGCTGCCATCGACATTTACTAAATTAAAATCTGGTGCTTGCCAGCCAAAATCACACACAGGTGGGTTAATACTTGCCATACTTAATGCGCTTTCAAATGCAAAATAATCATGTTTATGTTACCACTTTCTGCTTTTTTATTTAAACTTGCCACATGAGTAACTTACGATTTTACAGCCCCGATAAATTACGTGTTGGCACCACCATTAAATTAAGTGATAACGCTGCCATTCACGCTACAAAAGTGATGCGCTTGAATGTGGGTGACACGCTTAAACTATTTGATGGTGATGGCTTTGATTATACCTGCGAGTTGCAGAGTGTAAAAAAGAGTGAGGTGATAGCTAATATTAAATCCAGCGAGGCTATAAATAACGAATCGCCACTACACATTACCTTGTTACAAGGCATTTCTAGTGGCGACCGCATGGATTACACCATTCAAAAAGCAGTCGAGCTTGGCGTAAACGAAATTCAGCCATTATCCACCGAACGCAGCGTAGTAAAACTAACGGCCGAGCGCGCAGAAAAGCGCCTGGAGCACTGGCAAAACATCGTAATTGCCGCCTGCGAGCAATCTGGCCGCGCAAAAGTCCCGAAAGTAGCCAAGCCAGTTAATTTAGCAGCATGGCTAGCAGCCAATAAGCATTTGGGTTCTGACGATGCAGATTCTAGTCATGTACGTATATTGCTAAACCCAATTGGCGCCAAACAATTATCTGCGCTGCCAAAAACCACACGAGCCATCCAATTGCTGATTGGCGCTGAAGGCGGACTAAGCCAAGCAGAAATCGACTTAGCGGCACGGCATGGTTTTCAATCTATCGTGCTTGGCCCGCGCATTTTGCGTACTGAAACTGCAGCATTGACAGCAATCGCAGCTTTGCAAACTGTATTGGGTGATTATTAAGTTAAAATAATTTGTATTTTTTGCAAATATATTTTAATATTTTGTAAATTATACAAAATATTAAAAACATGTCACTCGCTAACGCAATCCGCACACGGCGTAAATCGCTGAATATCACCCTGCAAACACTGGCCGAAAGAGTAGGTGCAGATGCAGGGAATTTGTCGCGCATTGAGCGTGGCGAGCTGGGCATCAATGAAACGCTGCTTCGCAAAGTAGCGTCGGCGCTTGATTGCACAGCAGCTTATTTGTATTCAGTGAGTGAAAGCAGCCCATCAACAACCATCAGCGCCAACCCAACGGGTGAACAAGGCTTTGTCAATTGGTTCCGCAGTGCCACGCCTTATATTCATGCATTTGGCGGCCGTACTTTTGTCATTGCGTTTGGTGGCGAAGTCATTAGCGATGCTCAATTTTCTACGCTTTCGCACGATTTAAATTTGTTGGCAAGTTTAGAGGTGAGATTAGTGCTGGTGCATGGCGCGCGCCCACAAATCGAGCAACGTTTAAAACGCGCCAAACTTACGCCTATTTTGCACAATGGTTTGCGCGTTACAGATGATGCAGCAATGGAAATTGTAAAAGAAGCCAATGGCGCGGTGCGGGTAGAGATTGAAGCGCAACTTTCGATGGGACTAATTAATTCGCCCATGGCAGGCGCGGATATTCGTGTGGCCAGCGGCAATTTTGTGACTGCTAAACCGCTTGGTGTGCGCGATGGCGTGGATTTGCAGCACACGGGCGAGGTGCGTAAAGTAGACGCCATCAGCATACAACGGCGTTTAAACGATGGTGAACTGGTGCTGCTATCGCCGCTTGGTTATTCACCTACAGGCGAGGCGTTTAATCTAAGCTTGGAAGATGTCGCAGTGAGTGCAGCGATTGCATTGGATGCGGATAAGCTGATATTTTTAATGGACAGTGCTGGTGTGCATAATTTGCGCGGTGAGTTGCTACGCGAAATGACTGCCGAAAAAGCGCAAAATTTTCTTAAAAATGTGGAGGCCAATGAAGAGCCTATCAACATCTCAGATGACGTGACTTATTATTTGCCGGCCGCTATTCGCGCCTGTAACCATGGCGTGGCACGCACGCATTTAATTAGCCGGCACATTGATGGCGCAATCATTCAAGAATTGTTTACCCATAGCGGCATTGGCACGATGGTGACGGAGTTGCCGCTAGAGATCATGCGTCAAGCCAATATTGACGATGTTGGCGGCATTCTCAAATTAATAGAGCCACTAGAGAACGAAGGTGTTTTGGTGCGTCGTGGACGTGAGCGTATTGAGACAGAAATTGACCATTTTTATGTGATGGAACATGACAATCGAACTATTGGCTGCGCAGCAATTTATCCGTTTACCGAGCCCAATAGTTCAAATAACAGCATGGCAGAATTTGCTTGTTTAGCCATTGATATTCAATATCGTGGCGGTGGCCGTGGCGATAAGCTGTTTAACTTTTGCCAAGCGCGAGCCAAAGAATTGGGTTTCAAACAACTGTTCTGCCTCACCACACATACTGAGCACTGGTTTATAGAGCGCGGCTTTATTGAACAACCAATAGAAAATTTGCCACAGCAAAGACAAGAGATGTACAACTTTCAGCGTAAATCTAAAGTATTTGTTAAAACCTTATAACTGCTTTACTAATGCTTTAAAGTGCGCTTTTTAGTTACAATAGTCGAAAATTTAGAGAGCCCAAAATGCAAAAAACTGCTGCTGCCTTAAAAGCACAAACGCTTGCCGAAGCGTTGCCATACATTAAACGTTTTTTCGATAAAACCATCGTCATTAAATACGGCGGCAATGCGATGACTGACGAGCACCTGAAAAATTGCTTCGCACAAGATGTCGTGTTGCTGAAGCTGGTTGGCATGAACCCAGTGGTGGTGCATGGCGGTGGCCCGCAAATTAACGAAATGCTAGATAGATTGGGCAAAAAGGGCGAGTTTATTCAAGGCATGCGCGTTACCGATGCCGAGACAATGGACGTCGTAGAAATGGTACTGGGCGGGCAGGTCAACAAAGAAATCGTCAACCTAATTAATCGGCACGGTGGCAAGGCCGTCGGCTTGACTGGGCAAGATGGCAATTTTATCCATGCACACAAACTGCTGATGGAAGATTTAAGCGATCCGACCAAAATGATTGACGTAGGGCAAGTGGGTGAAATTACCGCGATTGACCCAAGCATTATTAACTTTTTAGATAGTGGTGACTTTATCCCAGTGGTTGCGCCAATTGGCGTGGGCGAAGATGGTGATACCTACAATATTAATGCAGATGTGGTGGCAGGCAAGCTCGCCGAAATTTTAGGTGCAGAGAAATTGATTCTTCTCACCAACACACCAGGCGTATTGGATAAGGCAGGTAACTTACTGACTGGTTTAACCCCAAAACAGATTGATGATTTAGTTGCCGATGGCACATTATCTGGTGGCATGCTACCTAAGATTGGCTCTGCACTTGATGCAGCACGCAGTGGCGTAAAGAGCGTGCACATTATTGATGGGCGTGTGGAGCATGCGTTGTTGCTAGAGGTTTTAACTGACGAGGGCGTTGGTACTTTAATTAAGGCGAAGTAGCTTGACATCAAATTACGCGTCCAAGATTTACGTTTTCGATTTAGACGACACTTTACACAACGCCTCTGCCCACATCTTCCCTGTGATGAATCGCGCCATGACACACTACATCATGGACGCGCTTACGTTAGACGAAACCGAAGCGCACAGCTTACGTCAGCATTATTGGCGCGTATATGGTGCCACGCTTAAAGGCCTGATGCGCCACCACGGTGTTGATCCATATCACTTTTTAAACGAAACCCACAAGCTCATCACCCTGCCAGAAATGGTGCTACAAACCAAACGCTTACGGCATATGCTGCAAACCTTGCGCGGTCACAAAGTCATCTTTACCAATGCGCCGCGTTGCTATGCGTTACGCGTGCTTGATTTATTGGGCATTGGCGATTGTTTCGAGCTGGTGTTCAGTGTGGAGTCGACCAAATTTCACGCCAAACCTTCGGTACGAGGGTTTCAAATTCTACTTAAAACTTTAAAAACCAAGCCTAGTAATTGCATCATGCTAGAAGATAATTTGCCAGCACTGATGACGGCAAAGAGGCTTGGCATGCAAACCATTTGGGTGACAAAAAAGCTACAAAAACCAAACTTCGTGGATTTTAGAATTAATTCAGTGTTAGCGCTTACTCACCTTCCTCGCTCACCTTAAGCTATAATGAAAAACAATAAATAAATTAACAAGAAAAGATATTAAGGGGAATATCATGGCTACTGACACCAAAATCAGCCGCAAGCAACAAATACTAGAAACGCTCGCCAACATGCTAGAACAGCCAAAACGTGAGAAAATCACCACTGCATCACTGGCCGCTAAGCTCGATTTAAGTGAAGCAGCGCTCTACCGCCACTTTGCCAGCAAAGCACAAATGTTTGAAGGCTTAATCGATTTTATCGAGCTTTCAATTTTTGGCATCATTAACAAAATCACCACAGACGAAAAAGATGGCGCAAAACAAGTGCAATTGATTGTGAACATGCTACTTAAATTTGCCGAGAAAAACCCTGGAATGACGCGTGTACTGATTGGCGATGCGCTGGTGAACGAAGAAGAGCACCTGCAAACACGTATTAATCAACTTTACGATAGATTAGAAGCTTCGCTTAAGCAAAGCCTAAAAATCGCGGTTGCCAAAGATGGAAACGGGGTTGGCAAAAAAATCATGCCTGAAGCGCAAGCCAATCTGATGATTTGCTATGTGATTGGCCGTTGGCACCAGTACGCCAAAAGTGGATTTAAACGTAGGCCAACGAACCTTGCTGAACAACAATTAGCTTTATTGAACTAGTGATGCAAACTTTGGCCTTAATATCTGTGGCATGTAACTTTGCATGCCAAATTTGCTGGAATGGAACTCATGTTGATTCATGACAAAGCTGTAAAAAAGCTAGCTGCTGCTGATTACATCATGATAGAACAAGAACATGAGCAGCTAAAAAGGTTTCTAGATGACCTGCAGGACACTTGTCGTCGTTTGGATACGCTCTTCACACAGGAAACTGCAAGTGAACAAATTGCGACATATCGGGGTCGCTTACCTTCCTTCTTGTTTTATGTAACTGAACTTGCAGCCAAACATTTCAGTCATGAGGAAGCCATTATGCTGACTCGCCCAAACGTTACAGTTAATGACAAATACTTTCGTATGCACCAGCAATCGCATAATGAAATTATGCAAAAATTAGACGTATTAGTGGACGAATGTTTTTCACTGGATGCCAAAGTAAGTATTGCAGAAATTTATCACCAATTTCATCAAAAACTTTCAGCGTTATTTGAAGAGCATGACCGAGCTTTTGATGATCCTTTTATTCAGTCAACCAAAATTTAGTTCAGCATATAGTTCACGTAAATACACTAACAATCTAGCGTATATAAGAGCTACAAAGCCAGCTTAACTGCTTCCAGCCTCGCCTCAAACACTGCTGCTTTAATCTTTTCAGGCGCATCATGTTGTTTTGCAATCGTGCCTGCATCTATAGTCTGTGCGGCTTGCAGAGCACTCAATATTATGTCTGTTTCGGGTAAAGCACAATTCTCTAAGCCTGTTCTACCACGGCTGTCACATTCACACGCTTTTAAAAAATCGTTAAAGCGTTCAGGTTGCCGAAACGCATCAAGCTCGATTAAAAACTCAACTAAAGTATCTGCGCGCATTTTTGATACTTGGTGTAACTTGCCATGAAACTTGGCAACCAACACAGCCAGCTCCCTGCAATCGTTAGGCACGCGTAATCTTTTACAAACGTCATTAAGTAAATGCACACTTCGCATTTCGTGGCCGATATGTCTAGGTAGAACATCCACAGGTGTAGTGCCTTTGCCAAGGTCGTGCACCAATGCAGCAAAGCGAATAGGCAGGTTAAAGTTTTGTCTAGCGGCATAGTCAATCACCATCATCACATGCACGCCAGTATCAATTTCAGGATGATGTTTTGGCGGCTGCGGTACGCCCCAAAGTTTATCCAGCTCTGGCAGGATTTTTTGAAGTGCCCCGCAACTGCGCAGCACTTCAAACATACGGCTGGGTTGTGATTCCATCAAACCTCTACTTAGCTCTTGCCACACGCGCTCTGGCACCAGCGCATCCACCTCGCCGTTTTGCACCATTTGACGCATTAACGTTAGGGTTTCTGACGCAATTGTAAAATCGGTAAATCTGGCAGAAAAGCGCGCTGCACGTAGAATACGCACTGGGTCCTCTGCAAATGCGTCGCTCACATGACGCAGTGTTTTCGCTTGAATATCTGCGCGGCCATTGTGCGGATCTATTAATTTACCATCAACATCTTTGGCAATCGCATTCATCGTAAAATCGCGGCGCACTAAATCTTCTTCCAGCGTCACATCAGGCGCTGCATGCACCGCAAAGCCTTTGTAGCCTGTGCCCGTTTTGCGTTCGGTACGCGCCAGCGCATACTCCTCATGTGTTTTGGGGTGTAAGAATACAGGAAAATCTTTTCCAACCGGTTTGTAACCTGCATCCAGCATGGCTTGTGGTGTGGCGCCGACTACGACAAAATCTCTATCTTTTACTTTTAAATCCAGCAGTTCATCACGCACGGCACCGCCTACGCTGTAGACCTGGAAACTGTCTTTAGGCATGTTTATCAAGTATGGTTATCATATACAGTTATCAACGTCGTGCATTAATAGCGCGGCCTGCAGCGCTACGGAATCCATTATAAGCGGCCCGCGGGCTCGCATTAAGTAAATATTCTGGCACTACCACCTCTAACGCTGTTGGCACGACATTTAGCTCTGGGGCAATGGGCTGTGCGGTAATGCTATCCACTTGCATTGAGCGAATATTGTCACGCGTCATCAGCTTAATAGGCATCAACTCCAGTGCAAAGGCTTGCATCATTGATAGCGTATCATTTAAGCCGACAATTGGCCGTTGCTTAGCCAAAATTTGCATCACTTTTCCTACTATCTGCTTTAGCGTATATATTTGTGGCCCGCCCAGTTCATAACTTTTGCCGTAAGTCGCGGTATTTTCCAGCGCATTGACAAAACATTGCGCCACATCCTCTACCCAAATCGGCTGAAATTTTGCTTCAGGTTTTGCCAAGAAAATAATCGGTAAGAGTTTAACCAAGCCTGCAAACATATTTAAAAAACTATCGCCACGCCCAAAAATAACCGATGGTTTAAAAATGGTGATATCGAGTTTCTTACTAAACTCATTTATTGCTGCCTCGCCCGCCGCTTTACTCTTTAAATAGGCGCTTGGTGCGTTTTTATTGGCTTGCAGAGCGCTCATGTGTAATAGGCGCGCTATACCAAGTTCTTCACACAGTTGCGCTACACGGCGTGGCAATTGATGATGCATTTTTTCGAAACTATTGTTGCCATTTTCGTGCAAAATACCAACTAGATTAATTACTGCATCACTGCCTTTTAATGAATCCTTTAGCGCATGATTATTGGAGATATCGCAAGTTACTACCTGCACATTCGGCAATAAAATAAGATGTTTCGCGGCTTCCCTTCTACGAGATAGCACTTTGACTTGATAACCTGCTTGATCTAGCTTGGCCACTAAATGGCTGCCAACAAAGCCAGCACCACCTAGAACCGTAATTTTGTAAGCGCCCGTAATATTTTTAATTGTCATATTTTTATATTGCCGATGTTTAACTTTTAATTTATAGCAAGGGCTTATTCGCTTGCTTGTTCTGCTTCTAGTAGAGGTTCCTGACTAGTCGACATCATGCCAAATTTGCTGGGAATGACACCTAACCTTTGCTTAAGCGGCATACTTTTTAAACCTAGGCGTGGCGCATATAGATGCGCGTTAGCCATCACTTTTTGTACATACAAGCGCGTCTCACTGAATGGAATTGTCTCTGCATAAATCGCGCCTTCCAGCGGTGTTGCTGCCATCCATTTTTTTGCTCGGCTAGGCCCCGCATTATAGGCTGCAGTGGCCATCACCTCTTGGCCATTCATTAAATCTTTGGTGTAGCCCATATAATAAGTGCCCAGTGCAATGTTCGTATCCAGCTCGTGTATCATGCCATGGTGATAATTATCTACCCCTGCACGACCCGCAATCCACTTAGCGGTCGCTGGCATAAGCTGCATTAAACCAGCAGCACCTACGCCCGATTTTGCATAATGCATAAATCGGCTTTCTTGACGGGTAATGCCATATACCCAAGCTTCGTCCACATCGTTTTCTGCAGAAGCAGACTTAATTAGATCGTGATAGGGCGTTGGGTAACGCAACGCGAAATCGTGCGTTTCGGTAGTTTTATCTGCGGTGATAATGGCTAAATCGTACCATTTATTACGCTGTGCAAATTCTGCAGCCGCCAAAAACTGTTTATCATCAAAGTCTTTAGTGGCATGTGCCCATTCACTTTTGGCTTCCCAACGCAAATCGACTCTTTGTAGCGCTTCTACCCGTTTAAAGGCCACATTATTGGCAATTTCCGCCACTTCTTCGTCAGTCACCTTATAAGTGTAAAGTGGCGCAGACATAGCACCATCGACTTCTTCTTGTGCCAGCCAGCCATAGAAATGCCGCTCGGTAGACAGTTTAGCGAATAAGGTATTGGCTTCTAGTGTTTGATTTTTAGCTTTCAATGCACGTGCTTTCCAGTAGCGCCAAGCGCCCTCTGCCGCTTGCTCTGGCGACATTTTAGATATCGCCGTTAATACAGTATCCCAATTTTTTTCGCGCAAGGCTGCGCGCGCATACCAAGCCAGCTGTTCTTTACCCAAGACTTCTTTAGTTTGGGTTTCTTTACTTGTAGTTTCATTTTTAGGCTCAATATTTTCCGCCCGTTTAAACCACTGCAACGCCTCAGGTTCGTGTCTTTGGGCTGCATACCAAGCCAGCCTACCATAAAAATAATTTCTATCTTCTGGCTGAAACGAATCAGCCACTTTATTAAAGGCACTTAAAGCTTGTTGCGAATTGATTTTGGCTAGACGACTAAGTGCCAATAAATTCAGCTCATGCCCAAGCCTTGTTTTAAATGAAATGCTTTTTTTATCCAGCACCATGCCAGGCTTACTATAGGCTTTATCAATCAGTGAATTCTGACTAGGCACAAAAGTTTTTGAGCGCTTGATAATAGATTTAGCTAGCGCTATACGGCTATCTTCCAAAGCTAACCTGAGTCGCTCAAAAATATCATCCTCACTTAGCACACCTGCCGTTTGCATACGATCGTACAAGTTGGCGCAGTTTGCAGCCTGCTCTTTGGGTTGCATCCAAAGTGATTTGGCACCTTCTAATACTGAGGCATCACCGAGCACCGCACTGGATTCTGCAGCATAACAGGCGACGGCAGAATCTTCTAATTGGTAATGAGAGACCTCAGCAGCGAAATTTTCCCAATCTTGCAATTTGGCGAGTTTTTTTAAATACTCACCGCGCAACCTGTCTGCAAATGGGTAATCGCCGTAATGATTAATAAAATCCGTCACAGTTTGGTTATCAGCCTCTTCCAAATTCAGCAACATCAGCCAGTAATCAGCATAGGGGGCAAGGATGTAGTTTTGGCTTTGCAATTGCTGTACATATTCTGATAATGCAATGGCATTTTTTTTATCGTACGCAACACGTGCTTGTAAAAACTCAGCATCGCCACTGGCAGCATACGCCGTAGAAGTAGATATCCATACAGCTGCCAGAGCCATGAATAGGGGCTTAAAAAATTGGGCTTTGAAATGATTCAGCATAATTACAGTGTGCCCTAAAACCTAATCACGCGCGACATAAGAAGCAGCACAAACATGGCAGCTAAAGATAAGCCGAGAAATTTGATGACTACTAAAATATAGGTGAGATATTTTTTATTCTTGGTAACCACATAGGCAGCCAGTAACACAAACATGGCAATCAGTAGCAGCATCAACACTAAACGAAGAATAATCACATTGTGCTCCTGATTAGCTACTGATCAAATTAACTAAAATGTGGCATTAAATTAGGCGTAAAGAAGGCGGTTTGCTCTTGAAAACCGATTGGCGCTTCTGCAATATTATCGAAAGTAGCAAACTCCCAAGCGCTTTCATCAGCCAACAATGCGCGCAGTAGGGAGTTATTAAGCGCGTGTCCAGATTTATAGGCAGTAAACGCGCCAAGCAATGGGTGGCCGAGCATATATAAATCACCAATTGCATCTAACACTTTGTGCTTGGCAAACTCGTCTTCGTAACGCAAGCCATCGGTATTTAAAATGCGATATTCATCTAAAACAATCGCGTTATCTAAGCTACCGCCACGCGCCAAGCCATTGGCACGCAGGTATTCTACCTCGTGCATAAATCCGAAAGTTCTGGCACGGCTAATGTCTTTAACATAAGTGTTGTCTTTAAAATCCAGCTTGACATTGCTACCAGAGTTTTCAAACACAGGATGCGCGAAATCAATCGTGAAATCCATTTTAAAGCCGTGGTAAGGCTCAAATTTCACCCACTTGTCGCCCTCTTTAAATTCAACTAACTTTTTGATTTTAATGAATTTTTTGGCGGCGTTTTGCTCAACAATACCCGCTTGTTGTAACAAAAATATAAACGGGCCAGAGCTGCCATCCATAATCGGGATTTCAGACGCGGTCACTTCAACAATGACATTATCCACACCCAAACCCGCCAGCGCAGACATCAAGTGCTCCACGGTGGCAACACGCGCACCATTGTGTTCTAGGGCAGAACACATGCGCGTATCACGCACCGCGTCAGGTTGTGCTTGTATGCTTGGCGCACCGGGCAAATCGGCACGCACAAATACAATACCAGCGTCTATCGCAGCAGGTTTTAAAGTGAGGGTCACTTTTTCACCATTATGCAAACCAACTCCAGTGGCACTGACCTGTTTTTTTAAAGTACGTTGTTTCAGCATCTTTCTTTCAGCACTTAATCTTCCACATATCGCATTGGTATGTAGTTTTCAACATTAGCTATTTTAAACCCTTACTGACGACTAATCAGCTTGTTTGCGTAAAAATGCTGGAATGTCGTACTCCTCAACACCTGACATTTTCATCGCTTCTACTTGCGCACGACGATTGTTTTGACTAAATACAGCAGGGGCTTCGTCAACCATCTCATCGCTTACAAACAAGGGCTGACTGTGTGTACCTGTCATCAACGTCGTCATCACACGTAATTCTGGCTTCACTTGGCGGCGTGCAATAGCACCACTTAACCCAGTGGCCACCATGGTCACGCGCAATTTGTCACCCATCGTTTCATCCATTACATTACCTACTATCACGGTTGCATCTTCTGCGGTGAACTCTTTAATGGTGTTCATCACATCATAATACTCTTTCATTTTAAAGCTGGTGCTGGCGGTAATATTAATTAAAACGCCGCGAGCATTAGCCAAGTTGACGTCCTCTAACAATGGACTAGCCACTGCTTGTTCAGCTGCGATTCTAGCGCGGTCTGGACCACTGGCTTCTGCACTACCCATCATCGCCATGCCCATTTCACTCATGACAGTGCGCACATCGGCGAAGTCCACGTTTACCAAACCTGGGCAATTAATAATCTCAGCAATACCTGAGACAGCATTATGCAGCACGTCGTTCGCAGCGCGGAAAGCTTCTAAAAACGGCACATCCTCGCCCAACACTTCCATCAATTTTTCATTTGGAATCACAATCAGCGAATCCACATGTTGTGACAACTCTTCTAAACCATCAATAGCCACTTTGGTACGCTTGCCTTCAAACGCAAATGGTTTAGTGACCACGGCTACTGTCAAAATGCCCATTTCTTTCGCCACTTCAGCAATTATCGGCGCTGCGCCAGTGCCCGTGCCACCACCCATGCCTGCTGTGATAAACAGCATATCTGCACCATCAATCATTTCCGCAATACGGTCGCGATCTTCCAACGCAGCATCACGGCCAACTTCTGGTTTAGCCCCTGCACCTAAACCTTTAGTGATTTCGGCGCCAATTTGCAACACCGTTTTTGCTTGGCTCTTTTTCAGCGCCTGCATATCGGTATTGGCGCAAATAAATTCTACACCGCTTAAATTTTTAGTCATCATGTGCTCAATTGCGTTACCACCGCAACCACCCACGCCAATGACCTTAATCACCGCTTCTTGTGAGTCTTTTTCCATAATTTCGAACATCTTAATTTCTCCTTTTGCCTTTAATATTTGAGTTTGTTTGCGCAAACCCTGCCCTAAAACTAGCCCTGCCCTAAACTGCAACCTATTTCTACAACTTAATTCCCTCTTATAAATCTCTTGCCACTTCTAAAAATTACCTTGAAACCAACTCTTCATTTTTTCAAAAATTCGCCCAACCGAGCTTGAGTCCATTTGCCCGCTAATCTGCCGCTCTAACTGTTGCTTGCCCATTAAAATCAGGCCAACAGCTGTGGCATAACGCGGGTTACTCACCACCTCAGAAAGTCCGCCCACATAGCGTGGCATGCCCAAACGTACTGGCATGTGGAATATTTCTTCACCAAGCTCCATCATGCCGCGCATCATGGATGAACCGCCTGTAATGACAATGCCAGACGCAATCATTTCCTCCATGCCGCTGCGACGCAGCTCTTGCAACACCAACTCATAAAGCTCTACCACACGCGGCTCAATCACTTCTGCCAGTGTTTGTATGGATAGTTGGCGCGCCTCGCGGCCATCCACACCAGGCACTTCCACCACTTCACGCGGATCTGCCAATTGGCGTAGCGCGCAACCATGCTTAATTTTGATCTCCTCTGCTGATTGTGTTGGTGTGCGGAAAGCCACAGCGATGTCGTTAGTCATTTGGTCGCCAGCCACCGCAATGACCGCGGTGTGCCGAATAGAGCCGTTTTTAAATACGGCAATATCTGTGGTGCCGCCACCAATATCCACCAAGCACACACCCAGCTCTTTTTCGTCTTCAGTCAGCACCGCAATGCTGGAAGCCAGTGGCTGCAAAATCAAATCACTGACTTCTAAGCCACAGCGTTTAATACACTTGACGATATTTTGTGCTGCCGCCACCGCACCTGTCACAATGTGCACTTTCACTTCCAGCTTCATGCCGCTCATACCCAGTGGCTCGCGCACGTCATCTTGACCGTCGATGATAAATTCTTGGGTGAGAATATGTAAAATTTGCTGATCCGCTGGCAGGGCAACTGCACGTGCAGTTTCAACCACGCGATCCACATCCATTTGCGACACTTCGGCATCTTTAATTTTGACCATGCCGTGCGAATTCAAGCTTTTAATATGACTGCCCGCAATACCAGTAAATACCGTATTAATTTTGCAGTCTGCCATTAACTCAGCCTCTTCTAACGAGCGCTGTATAGCCTGCATGGTGGAATCAATATTCACCACCACGCCTTTTTTAAGACCACGCGAAACGTGTTGCCCAAGACCAATCACCTTTAGTGTGCCTTCTGGCAACAGCTCTGCCACGATGGTCACTATTTTTGAGGTGCCAATATCCAGCCCCACAATAAGGTTTTTATCATCACGCACTTTACTCATTTGTTACTCCCTTTACACATGCTTTACTCTTTTCTTCAAAATGCTTTACGCCTAATTTATGCTAAGCCTTCACTGGTGTTGCTGTAGTTATGCTTGTTGGCTTAGCTGCGGGCTTCGTCGGTTTAACTGGTATTGGCCTTCTCACAGCAAACCCATTGGGATAGCGCAAATCGGCATACAGCACCTTCACATTTAACTGGCTGAGCGTAGATTGATACGCACTCACAAACCGACTCAAGCGTGACTCCATATCGATACGACCAAGCGCTATCAGCAAATTTTTATTGGTTCTAATCTCCCAAGCGCGGCGTGGTGATAAGGTGACTTGCGCAATTTTGATATCGGCCTTATTCAAAATTTTGCTGTAATTACCATAATTTTTTGTCACCTCTAGTACGCCATTGCCTGGACCATAAAACACCGGCAACTCTGCATCAGTAGCGGCTTGAAACAGTTCACCATGTGTATTCACCAACGCAATATTGCCCCATCGTGCCAGTGCCTGATGTTCTTCAATTTTCACATCCAATTTGTCTGGCCAGCGGCGACGCACACTTACTTCACGCGCCCAAGGCAACTTCTCAAAAGCATCCCGGGTTTTTACTAAATCCAAAGTAAAAAAATTGCCTTTTAAATGCTTCGCTACAATCAACTTAATCTGCTCACGGTTCACATGTGCCAATTGCCCATCCACTTTTACCTCGCGAATTGGGAATATAGGTAAATGCACCACCAAGAATACCAATGCGTAAAGCATTAGCACCACTGACAGGGCGTACAGTAGATTGGCAAACCAGTTCAGTAGTCTTGGCTTATCCCACATGTTTAGCTTCCGTTACCTTGCTTAATGTCATGCTTAAAATACTCATGACCAACTCATCAAAACTCAAGCCCGCTGCTTTAGCTGCCATCGGCACCAAGCTGTGGTCGGTCATGCCTGGGTTGGTATTCAGCTCTAAAAAGTAATGATTGCCTGCTTCATCCATTAAAAAATCTACTCGACCCCAACCTTTGCAACCTATCGCCTTAAATGCCTGCAAGGCTTCAGCTTGAATCTGCACTTCTTTTTCTGCACTTAACCCGCATGGGCACAAATACTCGGTGTCATCGCGCAAATATTTAGCCTCAAAATCATAGAATTCATTTTTGGGGACTATTCTTATAATTGGCAGTGCCATCTCTCCCAAAATACCCACCGTATATTCGCCACCACCTACAAACTTCTCCGCAATGACCAAAGGGTCAGCCTTGGCAGCCAATATCCATGCGGGCTGCAGGCCACCTTTTTGTTTAACTTTAGTAATGCCAATACTAGAGCCTTCATTAGCGGGTTTTACAAACAACGGTAAACCTAATTTTTCTTCTATTGCCGCAAAATCGCTGTCCTCATTCACCATCTCAAAATCAGGCGTCGCAATATTTAAGGCCTTCCACAATAATTTGGTGCGCCATTTATCCATACCCAAGCTGGATGCCATCACACCACTACCCGTGTAGGGAATGCCCATTAACTCCAGCGCACCCTGCATCGTGCCATCCTCGCCACCACGGCCATGCAGCGTATTAAATACGCGGTCAAATTGCAGTAACTCATTTAAGTTGCGCTCAGCTGGGTCAAACGCTTGCGCATACACCGCTTGCCGTTTAAGGGCAGCCAATACCGCTGCGCCACTTTTTAGCGACACTTCCCGTTCACCCGATGTGCCACCTAACAGCACGGCCACTTTCCCAAATTGTTTAGCCAAACTATTCATACTCACCAATCACCTTCACCTCTTGCTGTAATGCCACGCCTTGTTTCTCTAATACGGTGTCTTTTATGTGCCTAATCAGCAACTCAATATCTAACGCACTGCAATTCCCCACATTTACAATAAAATTAGCATGCTTAGGCGATACCTGCGCGCCACCAATTTGGTAGCCTTTTAGCCCACTCGCTTCGATTAAACGCGCAGCAAAATCGCCATGCGGATTTCTAAAAGTAGAGCCCGCGCTAGGCAAACTCAGTGGCTGGCTGGCGAGCCTGGTGGCCAATAGATTTTTAATTTTTTTTAGCGATTCAGTTGCTTCACCTGCTTCCAACTTAAACCATGCCCCTAAAAACCACTCATCAGGCGTCAGCATTTCTACATGGCGATAACTAGGAATAAACTCAGATTCGTTACGTACATGCGTTTCACCATTGCGATCTATGGTTAATACCTGATGCACAATATTCCACGTTTCACTGCCATAACAACCCGCATTCATGGCGAGCGCACCGCCCACCGTGCCAGGAATACCTGCCATAAACTCTGCGCCTTGTTTATATTCTTTAGCACTAAACCTCGCCAATTTTCCACAAGTGACGCCTGCCTCGGCGTAGATAAATTGTCCATCAACACGTATCTCACTTAACGCTTGGTGCATCACAATCACTGTGCCGCGCACGCCTCCATCACGCACCAATAAATTGCTGCCGAGACCTATAAAAAATACGGGCTCCGCGTGGTCTAGAGTGCGCATAAACACTTGTAAATCATCTAAATTTTCAGCAATAAACAGCCTATCTGCCTTGCCACCCACGCGCCAACTGGTGTACCGGGCGAGTGGCTCGTTACGTAGCAATTGCGAACTGGTAATGAGCTGTGTCATCAAACCACTGCCCCCCCATGTGCTAATTCACGGGTTTTTAATGCAACTTGGCCAATTGAGCCCGCACCCATCACAATCACCACATCGCCTGCTTGCACCACATTTAAAATGGCTTGTGGCAGTTCATCGGTGGTTTCTACAAATTGCGGCTCTACTTTGCCAGCTATTCGAATGGCGCGAATAAGCGAACGTGTATCAGCGGCCACAATCGATGCCTCACCTGCGGAATATACTTCGGTCAATAGCACTACATCTGCGCTGGAAAGCACGCGCACAAAATCCTCAAAACAATCACGTGTACGGGTGTAACGATGTGGCTGAAACGCCATCACTAATCGTCGATTTGGAAAGGCATCACGCGCTGCCGCAATCACCGCCTGCATCTCGACTGGATGATGGCCATAATCGTCAATGAGCGTAAACGTGCCGCCATTGGTCGCAATCTCACCATAACGCTCAAACCTACGACCAACGCCCTTAAATTCGGCCAGGGCTTTAATGATATATTCATCCGCCACATTCAACTCACTGGCAATCGCAATCGCCGCCAGCGCATTCAATACATAATGGTTACCTGGCAGGTTCAACGTAACGTCAAATGTGGTGGTCACCCCATTTATTCGCGACACGGTAAAGTGCATTTTGCCGTGATCAGCACGTACATTGGTTGCGCGAATACGCGCATCTTCACTCATGCCATAAGTCATTACCGGCTTAGTAACGCGCGGTAATATCTCGCGAATATTTGCGTCATCCACACACACCACCGCCATGCCCCAAAATGGCAGTTGCTGCAGAAATTCCACGAACGCGCTTTTTAATTTATCAAAACTATGTTCATACGTATCCATGTGGTCTTGGTCGATATTGGTGACCACCGCCATCACTGGTGTTAAATGCAAGAACGACGCATCCGATTCGTCTGCTTCTGCCACAATCCATTCGCCTGTACCAAGCCGCGCATTGGCACTGGCCGCTTCCAACTTGCCTCCAATCACAAATGTCGGATCCATACCTGCTTCAGCCAAAATACTGGCGATGAGACTGGTTGTGGTTGTCTTACCATGCGTACCTGCAACAGCGATACCCTGTCTAAAGCGCATCAACTCTGCCAACATTAATGCGCGCGGCACAACGGGGATATTTTTAGCACGTGCAGCAATAATCTCAGGGTTTTGCTCGTTCACTGCACTGGATACCACCACAACGTCGGCCGCACTCAAGTTTTCAGTTGCATGGCCTTGATAAATCTTGGCACCAAAATCAGCCAATCTTTTAGTCGTCGCATTTTTAGCCAAATCAGAACCTGACACTTTAAAATCCAAGTTAAGCAACACTTCAGCAATGCCGCTCATGCCAGCGCCGCCAATGCCCACAAAGTGGATATTTTTTACTTTATGTTTCATGTTTATTGGCGCTAACGCGCCACCTCCATGCAAATTTTTGCAACCGTCGCAGTGGCTTCTGGCTTGGCGAGTTGCTTGGCTTTAATCGCCATATCTAAGCAAATTTCACGCGTTAAACCACGTAAAATTTCTGTCGCCTTTGCCACAGAAAATTCAGATTGTTGAATCAATTTAGCCGCACCTGCATCACTTAAATATTTGGCGTTATAGGTTTGGTGATCATCCACTGCATGCGGGAAAGGCACCAACACACTCGCCACACCCACACACGCAAGCTCTGCCACAGTGAGTGCGCCTGCACGGCAAATCACCACGTCGGCCCATGCATACATGTCTGCCATGTTGTGAATAAACGCCTTTGTTTCCGCTGCCACAGAGGCCGCATGGTAATTGGCTTGCAGGGCAGCGATATGCTTCTCGCCCGCTTGGTGGATTACTTCTGGTCGTGTATTC
The DNA here is from genome assembly GCA_011391175.1 of Methylophilaceae bacterium. Taxonomy (GTDB): domain Bacteria; phylum Pseudomonadota; class Gammaproteobacteria; order Burkholderiales; family Methylophilaceae; genus Methylotenera_A. The sequence continues at coordinate 19,039 of JAABQZ010000003.1, forward strand.
TCTGGAAAATTAGCAAATACCTTTGGCAACACATCATTCAAGGCTTGCGCACCCAAACTGCCGCCCACCACCAGCACTTTGAGTTTGCCAGTGCGAGCGCTGTATCTTTGTTGTGGTGAGGCTAACTGTGTAATTTCGCACCGCACTGGATTACCCACTAGTTGCGCACTTTCGCCAAATGCGCTGGGAAAGGCTGCCAATACTTGATTTGCGACCATACTTAAGGTTTTGTTAGTCAGGCCTGCAATTGAATTTTGTTCGTGTATTACCAATGGCTTGCCTAATAATTTTGCCATGAGTCCACCCGGAAAAGCTGCGAAGCCGCCCATGCCTAGTACCACGTTCGGCTGATGTTGACGAATGGCGCCAACACTTTGTTTAAACGCGGTGGCTAATTTAATCGGCAGCAGCAACCAACCCATGACGCCCTTGCCACGCACACCACGCATGGTCATCATGGCTTTTTTGTAACCCTTACCCTCAATCAGCTTATTTTCCATGCCGCCTTCAGTACATAGCCATACAATATTCCAACCGTGTTCTTTCATGTAATCCGCCACCGCCATGGCAGGGTACACATGCCCGCCAGTTCCACCCGCCATCACCAGCAGGGTACCTGAGCCAAATTGCGTGACTGGAGAAGAAAACATCATGCTGGCAGCCCTCTTTGCAAGCGTCTGTTCTCAAAATCAATACGTAGCAACACCGCCATGGCGATACAATTGGCCAAAATACCACTACCTCCAAATGACAGCAGTGGCAGTGTTAAACCTTTCGTGGGTAGCACGCCCATGTTCACACCAATGTTAATGATGGCTTGTACACCTATCCATACGCCCAACCCTTGTGCTAACAAGGCAGCAAAATAACGTTCGTTCGCTACCGCTTCTTTACCAATACCAAAAGCGCGAATCACCACCCAAACAAACAATCCCAGCACGCTGAGTACACCTATAAAACCCAGTTCTTCGGCAATCACCGCCAGTAAGAAGTCGGTATGTGCCTCGGGCAGGTACAATAATTTCTCAACACTGGCGCCCAAACCCACGCCAAGCCATTCACCACGGCCGAACGCAATGAGTGCATGTGACAGTTGATAACCTTTGCCAAATGGATCGGCCCACGGATCTAAAAAGCCTATTACTCGTTGCAGACGGTAAGGCGAGCTCCAAATCAGCGCATAGATGGCCACCGGCAATAAAGCCAGCAGACCTGCAAAGATTTTAGCGTTAATGCCGCCCAGCCAAAGAATCGAAATAGAAATGGCAGCAATCACCGCAAACGCACCAAAATCAGGTTCGCGTAGCAATAAAAATCCCACTAACACCATCACCAGCACCATTGGCAAAAATCCGCGTAACAGGCTATCCATCTGTGGCGCTTTACGCACCGCATAATCCGCCACGTACATGGCAGAAAATAGCTTCATCAACTCGGATGGCTGTAAATTAATCACAAATAGAGAAAGCCAGCGTTGGCTGCCATTGACGTTGCGACCCACGCCGGGGATAAGCACCAACACCAGCAAAAATAAGCCAAATAAAAACAAATACGGCGCCATTTTTTGCCACCATGCGATAGGGATTTGAAATGAAACAGAGCCTGCAACCAAGCCAACGCAAATAAAAATAGCCTGACGAATTAGATAGTAGGTGCTTTGATTGCCGATATTTTTATCAGCTTCAGCAATGGCAATCGAGGATGAATACACCATCACCAAGCCTAAACCAAGCAAAATAAACGTCACCCACAACAATATCTGGTCATAACTTGGGGCGTTCATGCGCTCGCGACTTTGCATCACTGGGGCTAACATATTAAAATTCCTAACATGTGCTGACCTGCTTTCCTTCAAGCCGCTTTACCGCTGTCACAAACACCTCAGCACGCTGTACATAATTTTTAAACATATCAAAACTAGCACAAGCGGGTGACAGCAACACGGCATCTCCAGGGTTAGCTAGCTTTTTAGCGATATTTACCGCCTCAGGTAAATCAACGGCGTGGTACAAAGGGACGTGTGTTGGCAGTAATACGTTTTCAATTAATTTTGCATCACGCCCTATCACCACCACCGCGCGGCTATTGGCTTGCACAGCAGTTGCTAGCGGTGAAAAATCTTGCCCTTTGCCATCTCCACCTGCAATCAACACCACTTTTTGTGGTTGATCATTTTTAGTCATGCCAGAAATGGCCGCACAGGTAGCGCCCACATTGGTGCCTTTGGAATCATCGTAATAATCCACATCATCAATATTGGCAACCCATTCCACGCGGTGCGGCAATCCTTTAAAAGCTTGCAATGCCTGTGCTATCGTAGATTTTTCAATACCAATGGCATGACATAAGGCGGCGGCAGCTAGCGCGTTTGCCACATTATGTTGACCTGTGATTTTTAACTGACTGGCTTTGCATATTTTGCGTTGTCCGCTGGTCAAGTAGTGCTCTGTTTTTCCTTCATCCTGTGTCTCAATAAAACCAAAATCAGCAATAGTATGCGCTGCATTTAAGCCAAATGTGACCGTATTTTTGTTCGCTAAGCCAAACGACACGACATCGTCACGATTTAACACTGCCACTTTTGCATGCTTTAACATGCGGGCTTTTGCAGCCGCATAATCAGTGATGCTGGCGTATCTATCCATATGGTCTTCACTAATATTCAGCACGGTAGCGGCATCCAACATCAGGCTAGACGTCGTTTCCAGCTGAAAGCTAGATAACTCTAATACATACACATCGGGCACTTCCATACTTAATGTGTCCAACACTGGCAATCCAATATTGCCTGCCACGATGGTTTTTAAACCTGCTGCTTTGCAAATCTCGCCCACTAAGGATGTCACCGTGGTTTTACCGTTTGAACCAGTAATGCCAATCACTTTGGAAGGCTTGGGCTGATACTGCGCAAATAATTCAACATCACCCACTACTGGAATACCTGCATGCATAGCAGCTTGCACAGCAGGCTCATGCAGCGCAATACCAGGGCTAATCACAATCACCTCAGCCTGCAACAAAACATCTTGTTTAAACGCACCTGTATGCACCGCCACGTGTGGCATACTGCGTGCCAAATCATCCACATTGGGCGGATTGTCGCGTGAATCAGCCGCCGACAATATTGCGCCCTGGGTATTTAGCCAGCGCAATGCCGAAAGCCCAGTTTCACCAAGGCCAAGCACCAATACACGTTTGTTATTTAGTTGCAGTTTCATTTGCTCTTAACATCATTCATCTTAATTTCAGGGTGGCTAGCCCAATCAGCACCAACATCATGGTGATAATCCAAAACCGCACCACCACTTGTGTTTCTTTCCAGCCTTTTTGTTCGTAATGGTGATGCAGTGGTGCCATCAAAAAGATACGTTGGCCCACCCCTGTTTTGTATTTGGTATATTTGAAATACATGACTTGCAATGCGACTGAAAATGTCTCCACCACAAACACACCACCCATGATAAACAGTACGATTTCTTGACGCACAATCACTGCCACTACGCCCAATGCTGCGCCTAAGGCCAACGCCCCAACATCTCCCATAAACACCTCGGCTGGGTAGGCGTTAAACCATAAAAACCCTAAGCCAGCACCTGCCATGGCAGCACAAAACACCATTAGCTCACCTGCCCCAGCCACATAAGGGATGCCCAAATATTTAGAAAAATACAAATGCCCCGCCACATAAGCAAAGATAGCCAGCGCGCTACCCACCATCACCGTTGGCATAATCGCCAAACCATCTAGCCCGTCTGTCAGGTTCACAGCATTGCTAGAGCCTACAATCACCAAATAGGTCAGCACGATAAAACCTACTGCACCCAAAGGCAGCACTAAAGTTTTAAAAAACGGTACGATTAAAGTGGTTTCGGCTGGGCTAGTCGATGTTTGGTATAAAAATATCGCCACTCCGAAACCAACAATGCTTTGCCAAAAGTATTTAGCTTTAGCTGATAAGCCTTTGGGATTTTTGTAAACGACTTTGCGATAGTCATCCACCCAACCAATCGCACCGAAGCCCAATGTTGTGACCAGCACCACCCAAATATACTTGTTATGTAAATCGCCCCACAACAAAGTAGCCACTGCTATTGCTACCAAAATTAATGCACCACCCATGGTAGGCGTGCCCGCTTTTACCAAATGTGTTTGCGGACCATCGTCACGCACAGCTTGACCGACCTTGTATTCAGTCAGCTTGCGTATCATTTTAGGGCCCACTACAAATGAGATGATTAGCGCAGTGAGTGTCGCCAGCACCGCGCGCAACGTGATGTAGTTAAACACATTAAAACCGCGAATATCCTGTGCAAAGTATCTAGCAAGTTCTAATAACATTTACTTTTCCTCCATCAATTCTTTTGAATCTGCTTTTTTTGAGGCTGCTTTTTTTGATGTACCTTTTACTTCTATCTCATCTACTTCTAACGCATTTACCACGCGCTCCATTTGCATAAAGCGTGAGCCTTTCACCAACACGGTAGTGTTGGCTTGCATGCCATTTTTTAAGCACTGTATCAATGCATCTAGGCTTGTAAAATGCTGCGCATTCGCACCAAACACTTGGCTAGCTTGCTGACTAAGCTCACCAAAAGTAAGCAATTGTGCTATGCCTTTTTGCTTAGCGTACAAGCCAATATCAGCGTGCATTTGAGCTGCATCTACGCCCAGCTCTGCCATGTCGCCCATCACAAAAATTTGCTTACCGAGTTGGCTAGCCAACACGTCAATGGCAGCCTTCATCGAATCGGGATTCGCATTATAAGTGTCATCAATTAGGCTGGCGTCGTTAAAGCCAGCTTTGCTTTGCAAGCGGCCTTTGACGGCGGCAAAACTTTCTAAGCCTTGTGCAATATCAACGTTTGAAATGCCCAGCGCATGCGCACAAGCACTCGCCGCCAGTGCATTGCTAATGTTGTGTTTGCCTAACACATGCAACTTGAATTGAATGTTACCTGCTGGCGTTGTCAGCGCTATTTTGCTAATACCTGCTGCCTCTTCATAACTGGCTGTCACATCTGCTTTAGCATTTAAAGCAAAAGTGATGATTTTTCTATTGGCATTGAGTGATTTCCAGTAATCAGCAAACGCGTCATCCGCATTAATGACCGCAGTGCCATCATTTGCTAAGCCCTCAAAAATTTCACCTTTGGCGCGCGCAATACCTTCGCGCGAACCCACTTCGCCAATGTGGGCAATGCCGGCATTATTTACCACCGCCACATTTGGCTTGGCAATATTGGTTAGGTAACGAATTTCGCCCTCATGGCTCATGCCCATCTCGATGACGGCATATGCGTGCTGTTTGCGCAGCTTCAATAATGACATCGGCATTCCAATGTCATTATTCAGGTTGCCCTGTGTAGCAAGCACAGAGCGGCTTGCAGAGGTGTTCAATAGTGTTATGTGTAAAATGGTCGCCAGCATTTCTTTTACTGTGGTTTTGCCGTTGCTACCAGTGACAGCCACTAGCGGCAGCGGCAATGTTGCGCGCCAATATTTAGCTAGCTGACCCAGCGCCAAGCGTGTATCTGCCACCAACACAGCTGGGCTGGCATGTGTGTTTGCGTCACTCACTAAGGCTGCCGCTGCGCCTTGTTTAATCGCTTCCGCAGCATAGGCATTACCATCAAAACGCTCGCCCTTAATCGCTACAAACAACTGTTTTTTAACGATGTTGCGACTGTCTGAACCCACGCTTTCGCACACTACGTCCAAGCCAATTAACTGGCCGCCAACCGCTTTGGCAATCTCAGAAAGCATCAGCATGCGTGCACCCTTAAGTTCATCATACGCCGGCCTCAGCATAAATTTTCAGCACGTCTTTAGCTTGTTCAATATCGCTAAAATGGTGTTTTTTGCCTTTAATTTCTTGGTACTCTTCATGACCTTTGCCCGCGATGAGCACAATGTCATTCGATTTAGCTGAAAGTATGCTGACCAAAATGGCTTTGGCGCGATCTTCCTCCACCATGTAATTGCCATGCATCCCTTTTATAATGTCTTCAATAATCGCGTTTGGCGCTTCATCACGTGGATTGTCAGAGGTCACCATCACCACATCTGCTAACTTGCTGGCGACTGCACCCATGAGTGGGCGCTTACCAGCATCACGGTTGCCACCGCAACCAAACACGCAGATTAGTTTTGAGTTGGCTTGCGCTTTTAATGTTTCCAGCACTTTTTCTAGTGCGTCTGGCGTATGCGCATAATCAATCACAATAAGTGGAAGTCCGCCGCCACCTAACATTTGCATGCGACCTTTGGCAGGTTCAATGTGTGAAATTGCCTCTACAGCATCAGTCAAACTCACTTTGGAGGCGAGCATTGTCGCCAGCACAGCCAGCACGTTGTACACATTAAATTTACCCACCAAGTTCACTTTAACTGGCGCACTGCCAAAAGGCGTAGTGGCGTTAAAGGTAAAATGCGTATTTGTAAATTGCACATCCACTGCCTGCACGTCACCTTGCGTAATACCGTAAGTGAGCACGGCTTTACCAGCTGCTTTTAAATCTTGCGCAAGCGTCTGGCCAAAAGTATCGTCGCCGTTAAGCACAGCGGTTTTCAGTCCCTTATGCTCAAACAGGCCGCGCTTGGCTTCGGCGTAGGCCTCGGGCGTTTTGTGATAGTCCAGATGATCGCGGGTTAAATTGCTTAACACCGCCACATCAAAGCTGACGCCACGCACGCGACCTTGATGTAAGCCATGAGAAGACACCTCCATTGCAACCACTTCAACCTCTTGTTGCACATAGTCTGCCAGCATACTTTGTAGCAACACCGCATCTGGTGTGGTATTAGTCGTTTCGCTTAGTTGGTTTGGTAGGCCGTTGCCCAGCGTACCAATCACTGCTGTTTTGCGCTGCAAATGGTTAAAACATTGGCTTAACCACTGCGTAATGGATGTTTTGCCATTGGTGCCAGTCACGCCTATCATCCAAAGTTTGGCCGATGGATTATTGTAAAATTGACTCGCAATCTTGCTGGCCTGCAATCTAAGCTGCTTAATTGGTTGATTCTCAATAGCCCAATCTGGGTTCCATTTAAAGCCTTGTGAGTCCCATAACACTGCACCAGCGCCTTTTTTAATCGCATCCGCAATATAAGTCCTGCCATCCGAAGCGTCGCCAGGGTATGCCAAAAACAGGCTACCTTGCTTCACAGCGCGGCTATCTGTCGTTATATGCTTTAAGGGCGCTTTTATTTTGTAGGCTGTCATATCACTTCTTTTACGTCTTCGACGCCTTCTGGGGGAATCACGACATTATTATTGGGCGCATCTTGCGGCACAGCTAACATACGCAACGCATCAGCCATCACCGCACTAAATACTGGCGCTGCCACAATGCCACCATAATATTGCTCATTTTCTATACTGGGTTCGTCTATCATCACTGCCATAATCAAACGTGGATTAGACGCAGGCGCTAGGCCGACAAACGAACCGACGTATTTATCTGGCTCGTAGCCCGTTGGGCCAATCTTGTGGGCAGTGCCCGTTTTGCCACCCACGCGATAGCCTGCCACTTGTGCACGCAAGGCGGTGCCGCCTGGTTGGACGACCAATTCCAACATGTCTTTCACGTCATTGGCCACTTGCGCCGAAAATACCTGATGACCCACTGGTGACTCTTTTAATTTAAACAAGGAAACTGGCTTGAGCTCGCCCTCATTGGTAAACACGGTGTAAGCTCGTGCTAACTGCAGCAAGGTTAAACTAATACCATGGCCATAAGACATAGTGGCTTGCTCAATCGGACGCCAAGTTTTATAAGGTCGTACCTTGCCAGCAGCCTCTCCTGGGAAGCCAATATTGGCGCGGTTACCAAAACCAAGCTGATTAAACGTGCTCCACAGCTCTTCTTTTTTTAAGCTCAAGGCCATTTTGGCAGCACCTACGTTTGATGATTTTTGTATCACTTCCGCAACTGTGAGTATGCCGTGTGGATGCGCATCATTAATGGTGGCAGGCCCAATCGACATATGACCTGGCGCAGTTTGAATTTTAGTGTCTGGTCGATAGTCACCAAACTGCATGGCCGCTGCTGCGGTCACTGCCTTCATGGTTGAGCCGGGCTCAAACATATCGGTAATAGCACGATTGCGCGTTTTACCTTTAATATTGGCTGGATTATTCGGGTTATAGGTTGGCAAATTCACCATGGCCAATACCTCACCAGTTTTAGCATCTAACACCACCACCGCACCTGCTTTAGCTTTATGCTTATCTACTGCTTTCGCCAGCTCTCTAAAAGCTAGATATTGGATACGTCGATCGATACTCAATACCAAATCATGGCCATCTTGCGGCACTTTGACGGCCTCTAAATCCTCGACAATATGACCCTTTCTATCTTGAATCACCCGACGACTACCCGATTTTCCAGAAAGAGTTGCATTTTGTGCCAACTCAAAACCTTCTTGACCATTGTCATCTATGCCAGTAAAGCCGACTAAATGCGCGGTCACATCGCCAGCAGGGTAAAAGCGTTTGTATTCGCGCTGTAAAAATATACCTGAGATTTCCAAACTCATGACTTTAGCGGCTAAATCAGGTGAAATACGGCGTTTTAAATAGACAAACTCACGCTCTCTATTGGCGATTTTTTTATCAAAATCTTTGGTTTTAATTGATAGCAATTTTGTCAAAGCCAATTTTTGCTTTTTATTAATCTCCACATCTGGCGGACTTACCCACACCGACTCAACAGGGCTACTAATGGCCAAAAGCTCGCCGTTTCTATCGGTAATTTTGCCGCGATGTGCATGCAGCACCAAAGCGCGACTGTAGCGCGCATCACCTTTTTCCTGCAAAAATGCTTTATGCAAACTCTGCAAATAGATGCTGCGTAAAAACAAGCCTGCAAAGCCCAGCAATACCGCAATGAGCAGTACGCGACGGCGCCAAGCTGGCAGCTTAACGACAAAATGTTGTGCTTTATTGTAGGCCATTATCGTTTTAGCTCTTCAAGTGAAATCACTTGTATACGTTTTGCATCAGGCACTTGCATTTTCAATTTTTTAGCAGCCAGCTCTTCTACACGCGAGTGCATCGCCCAAGTACTTTGCTCCAGTTGCAATTGACCAAATTCTGTTTCATATCTTTTCGCCAACTCTTGCTGCTGCTCTAACTCAAAGTACAATTTGCGTGCTTTATGCTGAGATGTCACTACACCCAAAGCAATAGTGATTAAAGTAAAAAACAATATAAGGTTAAGGCGCGTCATGCTATGGCCGTTCTTTCTGCAACCCGCATCACAGCACTTCTAGCGCGCACATTTTGTTTAATTTCATGAGCACTTGGTTTAATGGCGCGACCAATCGACAGCAGTCTTGCTTGAGGTAAATCTTTGGCTTTAATGGGGAAGTTAGCTGGCAAGTCATCGCGATTTTCCTCACTTTGTATAAACCGCTTCACAACTCTATCTTCCAACGAATGAAAGCTAATCACCACCAACCTGCCACCTACAGCCAATAAATTCAGGCATTGTGGCAAGATTAGCGATAGCTCCTCAAGCTCCTGATTGACGAAAATCCGTAGAGCTTGAAAGGTGCGCGTTGCAGGATTCTGCCCCGGTTCGACCTTGGGGATTGCACTTGCCACGACCTTGGCAAGCTGTCCTGTAGTGGTGATGGCGCGCCCGTCTGTGCGCTCCTTAATAATCGCCCTTGCAACCTGCTTAGCAAACCGTTCTTCACCATAATCTTTTATCACCTTCCCTAATTGTTGCTCTGAAATTGTGGTCAACAGTTCTGCCACTGTTTTGCCACGCGTTTGATCCATCCGCATATCGAGTGGACCATCAAACCTAAAACTAAAACCTCGTTCACCTTCATCGATTTGTGGCGATGAAATGCCCAAATCCAGCAAAATGCCATCTACACTGGTTAAATTGTGATTGACTGCTAATTGATTGATTTCTGAAAAATGACGATGCTCGATACAAAATCGAGCGTCTTGAATTTGCTTACCTGTTTCTATTGCTGCTAAATCTCTATCCATCGCAAATAAACGACCTGCGCTTCCTAGCTTGGATAATATATTTTTGCTGTGTCCGCCGCGACCAAACGTGCCATCGATATAGGTACCATTTGGCTTAATATTCAGCGCATCTACAGCCTCATTGAGTAAAACAGTAATGTGAGTTGAAAGTGTTGACATAATTGCTGGTGACACTGAATTCGAGCTTGGGGTAGAGTTGATGGCCGAGTTTAGGGGTGGTTTGGGCGCCGAGTTCGCGCCCATCATCATAGTGAAAAGCCTTCTAGTTCCGCGGGCATCTCGATGCCTCCGCCGCCCATGACGCTATCAAGTTGCTTACGCCAGGCCTCCATATTCCACATTTCAAAATGGCTGCCTTGGCCGACCAACATCACTTCCTTTTCCAGCTTTGCAAATTCACGCAGGGTAGGTGATACCAGTAATCGACCAGCACTATCCAGCTCAATATCCTCTGCATAACCCACCAACAGGCGCTGTAGACCAGATGACTGCTTATCAAAAGATGATAGCGCCATCATTTTGGCTTCTATAGGCTCCCAAGCAGGTTGCGGATACAGCAACAAGCAACCGTGCGGATGTGCAGTCAATACGACTTTTGCCAGCAGCGCTTCGCGATGCTTGGCTGGGACGGCTAAGCGTCCTTTGACATCCATACTTAAATTTGTTGTACCGCGAAACATGTTTGATTAAAAGCCTTATAATTTTTATACTATTTTTTATTTACTCATAAAGTAAGGAATCACTAACAACAACCAAATTCAGTTACTTTTGGCCAAGTGCCCAATTCCCCACAAAAACCCACTTTTACCCACCAATTGCGACTATAGATAAAAAAAAAGCGCTTTGCAAGCACTTTTTAAGGTTTTTTTCTTTATAAGACAAAGACTTAGCGCATTTTTGTACAAAAAACAATACGTATAAAAATCAATTACTTATTAAATTAAGTGAATGTGAAATATCAGTAATGTTGATTATGTGATTGAATTGCATGATTGGTGTGGAAGTAAGTATAAAACGATGAACTTGATACAAGGCCCGCGAGGGGCTTCCCCTATTTACTAAGCCACTAAAGTGGCAAGTAAAGAGTGAAGCTAGCCGATAAGCCGGGTTCTGTCGTGCATTGCTACACGTAACAGTCATTCATCTAGGCGCACAATTACTCATGCGCTCAAGCAACCTACCCGCTGGCAGCGCGAGTCACGCCTATTGCCAGCCTATTTGGTCTTGCTGCAGATGGAGGTTACCGCGTTTCACCGTAACTAAATACGCTCGTCTCTGTGGCCCTATTCCTCGTCTCACGACGTACGGCCGTTAGCCGTCATCTTACTCTATGCAGCCCGGACTTTCCTCCCTCACCTCAAGGAGACCGCAAGGGTCTTCCCTAATTTGCTATGCCAGTAAACTGGCAAGCAAAGTGTGACGGCGACTGTCTAGCTAGCTTCAATGCTATTTTAACACAGCGAGCAAAAAGACTTCAGGTGGAAAAATAAGGCTGCTAAACTAACGCTATGACCCAGCTTTCACTAGCGCACAAAAATGATTTAGCACATCACATTAACCAGGGAAGCTTCTAGCTAACAGAAAGCGCCCAAGGCGAGAACACCGCGGCACTCTCTTATGCAGCACTTGAGTTTCGCTTTGCAATAGAGCGCCTCGCAGTACACTATTGGGCAAATTTATTGGGCAGAAAACTAGAATCAGATGACTTTAAAGACATTGAGTCCTTTAAACGTGTCGAACGAAGAATCTACGAACTCGCAGGCCACCAAAAGGAAATCGATGGGCACTTTGCATTTATGAGAATTGTACTAAGCGTACTAAAGATTGAAGGCAGTCTACATGCTCCTAAACTTGGCAAACTATCGAAATATTGGCATGACTGTAGTGAGCTGTGCCACATTAGCTGGCCCTTGCCTTGCTCAGTATTAGAAGTAAGGCAGAATGCGTTTACTTCACTACAAAATATTGCACAGGCATTACCTCAGCATGTGGAAAGTATGGGCTGGCCAGTTATTAACAATCCGACTTTTGGCGAACTCCGTGATAAGTTTGTAGCTGGCCATGCGAAAGAGTCTGAAGTGTTGGCGCACTTTGAAAAAACTGGCCTTTGGGCTCAGTTAGTTCTCCCAGACGGTACTGAGAGTTTTGTAGGTGAGCCAGTAATTCCGACTGAGAAAAAATTAAAGTCGATTAATAAACAATAAGCTCTCCGGAGCCCAATATCCATGGGCCTTCCAAAGCACTGTTTTTTGCTCGTAGCTTTAAGGCTTTACAACCAAACCATTACTGACTGATTTAACGCCCTTAACCCCTGCTGCGATTTTCCCTGCACGCGTTTTAGTAGATTGGTTATCGACAAAGCCGCTCAGCACCACAATGCCGTCTTTGGTTTCTACGCTCACATCAAAACTTTTAAAGTTTTTTTCTAGCAAATATTTACTTTTAATTTTTGAGGTAATCGCACCATCGCTGGCAGCTTGTTTAGATTCTTTTTGTTGGACTTTGGATTTATAAGTGGCATATTCGTCCTCACTTAAACTGCCATTGTGATTTTTATCTGCCTTGGCAAAGCCACCACCGTTAAACAATTCATCTTTTTTAATCTCTATCGCGCTTAACTTGCCGTTGCTATCCGCATCCAGCAACTTAAACTCTTTGGTGTAGATATTTTGATCTGGCATATCTGACGTAATGGCCAATGCCGGCACGCTTGTTAGGCCAATTAAAAAAGCAATCGTGGTATGTCGCATCGTTCACCTCCAAAAATGATTTTAATGAAAAAGCTATGATAAAACTAAATAAGCTTCCAGTGTATTTGCTGACCCGCCCTTAATGGAACTAGGCTGTCATCGCCCAATGGAAGCGTATTTGGCACCAGCCAACTGGTTTTTTCTAAGGTAATTTTATCTTTATTTCGTGGCAAACCATAATAATCTGCACCATAAAAACTGGCAAAAGCTTCAAGCTTATCAAGCGCATTGGCAACCTCAAAAACCTCGGTATATAACTCTATCGCCGCATGCGCAGTGTACATGCCAGCACAACCACAAGCTGCTTCTTTGGTATGCTTAGCGTGTGGCGCACTATCGGTACCTAAGAAAAATTTTGGATTACCCGAAATGGCGGCTTTCACCAAAGCAAGGCGATGTTGTTCACGTTTTAAAATCGGCAAACAATAATGATGTGGCTGAATGCCGCCTTTAAACATATCGTTGCGATTCAACAGCAAATGGTGCGCAGTAATCGTCGCTGCAACATTGCTGGGCGCACTTGTCACGAACTCTGCCGCATCTTTGGTGGTGATGTGCTCGAATACTACTTTCAAATTTGGGTACCGCTTTAACAAAGGCGTCATATGGCGGTCGATGAAAACGCGCTCGCGATCAAAAATATCCACATTGCTATCAGTCACTTCTGCATGCACCAATAGCGGCAATCCCACGTCCTGCATAGCTTCTAGCACAGTACTACATTTCGCTAAATCACTCACGCCAGAATCGCTATTAGTGGTTGCACCCGCTGGGTAAAGCTTAACGCCATGAATAAATCCACTGGCTTTGGCTTTTTTAATTTCATCCGCCGAGGTGTTATCAGTTAAATACAGCGTCATCAGCGGTTCGAAATTCAACCCTCTTGGTAATGCCGCCAAAATACGTGCACGATATTCGCCTGCCAACGCAGTGGTGGTGACTGGCGGGCGCAAATTCGGCATGACGATTGCCCGTGCAAATTGCCTAGCGGTATCAGGCAACACCGCCTTCAGTGCTTCGCCGTCTCTTAAGTGAAGATGCCAGTCATCTGGGCGAATAAGAGTAAGTTTTGTTGTCATGGTTTAGTATCTTGTTTTAATTTCAAGGCAAATTCGTACAAATCGTTTTTCTTTAAATGAGTAATTTCAGTCGCCAATGCCACTGCTTGTTTTAGTGGCAACTCTGCCAATAGACATTTTAATATACGTTGCGCTTCTTCGCTTATTTCCTGCGCTTCAACTACAGGCGCAGCTTCAACTAGCAGCACAAACTCGCCGCGTTGCTGATTAGAGTCGGCCTGCAACCAAGCACTAGCCTCACTTGAAGCGCAGGTATAAATCGTCTCAAATGTCTTGGTTAATTCACGCGCAAAAGTAACTTGTCTATCTCCACCCAGTACTTTCGCAATGTCTTCAATACTTTCAATAATTCTATGTGGTGCTTCGTAAAAAACCAAGGTCACGCTTTGTGGCTTTAACTGTTCTAATATTTTGCGCCGCGCCGCGCCGCTGGCGGGCAAAAAGCCATGAAAATAAAAACCATTTTGCGTAATGCCACTGGCCGACAAAGCCGCAATCACCGCGCTCACCCCAGGAATTGGCACAACTTGAATACCCGCCTTGCGCACAACATTCACCACCACTGCGCCAGGGTCGCTCACAGCGGGCGTTCCAGCATCGGTGACCAATGCGATATTTTCACCATTTTTAAGTTGTAGCAGCAACTTTTCGGCCGATTGCTGCTCGTTATGCTCATGCACGGCGATAAGCTTTTTTCTAATGCCAAAATGCGATAACAAGCCAGAAGTATGGCGTGTATCCTCGGCCGCAATGGCATCTACGCTTTTTAAAATTTCCAGCGCACGCAAGGTAATATCCCCCAGATTGCCGATTGGCGTAGCGACCACATATAATGTACCTTGCAATTTACTTGGGTCATTTTTTTTTAAAACAGTCATTGTTGAATTTTAAGCCAAAGCGACACTATCTCCTATGAAAATGAATGAAAACAATGCGGGCTTAGAAGCAGAAAAATTAGCTGCAACTTTTTTAGCGAGTCATGGACTTAAATTGGTGATGCAAAATTACCACTGCCGTTTTGGTGAAATTGATTTGATTATGCAAGAAGCCAAAACTCTTGTATTTATTGAAGTTAAACTAAGAAGTAGCGACCAATTTGGTGGCGCTGCAGCTAGTATTACGCCGCAAAAACAGCAAAAATTAATTCTCACCGCCCAGCATTATCTACAAAGGCATCGCCAAAATATGGATGAGCCAGCCTGCCGCTTTGACGCGATTTTAATGAATCGTAAAGATTTGAAACCCACGGACTTGCAACACATTGAATGGATTCGTAATGCTTTTGAAACATAATTGGCGTATCATTTTTCAAAATTCGAATATTTGTTTTAACTCATAGTATTTATATTATGCAAAAGGAGCTTTTAATGCATGTAGCGTACAAACTGATTGTTGCGACTATTTTATCCTCTCAATTAGCTGCCTGTGTGCCTGCCGTAGTGGGCGGGGCCGCCGCGGGTGGTGCCATTGCAGCCGATAGGCGAACTAGTGGCATTTATGTAGAAGATGAGAATATTGAGCTTAAAGCAGTTAAGCACGTGGAAACAACTCTGGGCGAGAATACACATATCAACGTAACTAGCTATAACCGCAATGTACTGCTGACCGGCGAAGCACCTGATGAAGCAACCAAGGCCAATGCTGAGGCTTTTGTGAAAAGTATTGAGCATGTACGCGTTATCACCAACGAAATTACGGTTGGCCCAAAATCAGATATTAGCTCACGTAGCAACGATACTTACCTCACTTCTAAAGTTAAAACAAAATTTGTGACTGAAAACCAGTTCCCTGCCAATTACGTCAAAGTGGTCACCGAAAATAGCGTGGTATATTTGCTGGGTATAGTAACTAAAGCTGAAGCCGATGCCGCAGCAGCCATTGCTAGCAATACGGATGGCGTAACCAAGGTGGTAAAAGTATTTGAATATATGAATTAAACCACTGAATGAATATCGAAAACATGACCCCAAAAAAAGAACATAATAAAATGACAACAGGCAAAACAGTGGAAATATTTGTGCAAGGCCTCACCAAGGAAGGCAAACAGTTTCGCCCCAGTGATTGGGTGGATCGCATGTGCAGCAGTTTTGCCACCTTTGGTGAAAACCGCAAATTACGCTACTCGCCATACCTGCGACCAGAAGTATTAAACGGTGTGCGTTGCCTAGCGGTGGATATGAAGCTGAAAGATGTGAATCCAGAAGGCTTTGAGCATGTGATTCAGTTTGCAGATGAAAATCAGCTGAATATTCTGGATGAAGCAGGTAATAGCATTGTGGTGTCGTTAAATAGCTAATTGAATGGCCATCTATTTGGCCATAAAGCTTTCAAGATATTGTTTGGTGACTTTGCCGCGCTTGGTTTTAACCAGCTTACCCAACGGGTTATAAATGTAAGTGGTGGGCAACACTTCTGCGCTACCAATTTGCTTGATTGTGTCATCATCTCCCAGCACAATTGGGTATGACATCAGCATGTCATCCACGTACTCAGCCACTTCACCTGCACTTTCAAAATCAAATGCAACGCCCAGCATCATTACGTCTTTATTTTTCCGGCTATCGTACAGCGCCACGAGATCTGGCACCTCTTCCAGACACGGTGGGCACCAAGTCGCCCAATAATTAACAATGACCCATTTACCTTTGTATTGCGACAGTGTATGCACTTTGCCAGCGGTGTCTTTTAATACAAAATCTTTAAATTCAAAAATTTTAGTCGAACTGGTCGCTGCCATCGTATTGACATGTAGACCGAGTAGTATCAAAAATACAAAAAATAGTGATTTATTACGCAACATAACGCTATTTACCAGTTAAAGATGTGCAAAAAAGTGACAAAAATATAATTACGCACTAATATAAAACATTCTAAGGGGAGTGTGCATTGTCGATAAGCCTAAAACTGCCAAGTTTGGATAATAACCCAATTTTGCTAGCAGAAACGCGTACGCACAAAATTGCTGAATTTATTCAAAAACTCCCTTTTGGCGACCCAATTACTGCCGCAACCGACTTGGTTGATGAGCTGCAAATCCTCAATAGCCAAAAAGTGGCATTCACCAATCGCTTTAACGCCTTAGAGCAATACAGGCCTGTGGCCATCCAAATTTATCAAGATTTGCTACCGAATTTTAGTAGTGCAAGCTTGCCACTTACAAAAAATGAGCAAGCATTTGCAGACACCGCAGTGCAACTCTGGCAAGAGTTTGCGTATGGTTATAAATTTGCCTTGATTGATTTACAAAACAAAATTTTAAATATCAATAACAGCAAAAGTACTGCCCAAGTGGTGCATCGCGCTATTCATGCGTTTAAAGAAATCGCTTTAGTGCATCATCTTACCTATCGGGCGCCGTCTGCAAGCTTATGGGCAGAACTGCATCAGCTTTACTTCTGCGCACTGCAACAGCGTGCCGAAAAATTAGCGGTGACTGACCAACTTGCTGCAAACAACGTCAGCTCTGTAGATTTGGTGTATACGCAAATGTTGTTGATGGCCTTAGCTGACCCGCAACATCTTGCAAATTCAGATATTTTAAAAACCGACGCTTACCTTTCTAACGTGGCTGAACATGCAGAACTTAGGCCTCTAGGCCTGATTGACAATTCTGCAGGGGTGTTTTTGGTAAAGCTAGATAGCGACAAGCCGCCTGTGCCGTTTGTTAAAAATAAAGAAGTGCCAAACGGCGAAACGGATATTCTACTCGTCACAGTGAATTTGGCGCGGCAAATTCATCAGCATTTAACCTTGCTGCAAGATGGCATACTGCCTAACGATGGCTATTTGCCCAACTATGCAATTGAAAATCATTATGCGGATTTGCTATCACGCTTGATGAAAAATTTTGGCAAAGCGTCGCATCGCGTATTCACAAGAACCAAAAAAAGCGATGGCGTTGAGCTTGGCGTAGGTTTAATGGTTGCGCATCATTTAATTAATGAGGGTAATGAACATTTTAACGCGACCAATAACGTCGTAGCCATTAAACCTTCGCGCTGGCAAGTGCTTAATGTAAGTGCTGGCGGCTACGCCTTGCGCAAATTCAGCACATCGCAGGCGTCAGTACATATTGGCGATGTGGTTGCCATAAAAAATAGTAAAAATAAACTATGGGAGCTGTCAGTCTTACGTTGGGCAAACTTAACCCAGCTAAATCAATTGGATGTTGGTTTAGAGCTTATCTCGCCCACTGTCACTGCTATTACTGCTAGGTTTATCGACAGTGCGATTGAGGGTGAAGCCTTATTGTTGCCAGAAATTAGTGGCTTAAAACAAGCGGCTAGCGTGCTGATGGCGCGCGGATTTTGCAAACAGGACGATATCTTAAAACTAGAACTACCCAATAAAATAAGTAAAATAAAAATAAGTACGCTAGTGGAACGTACCAACAGGTTTGAGCGGTTTCAATTCAGCTTGATATAAAGTAATTGATATTGTTATACTATTATTTGATGAGTACTTGTATCTGAAAAGCACTTGATTTTCACTTAAATATCTCAATGTTAAAATAACAACAATCAGTTGGCTTTGCTAATTATTTTTTTATCTGTCATATTGTTTAATACTTAACCAAACTTTCTAAATTAGCTAGGCCTTTGCCAGCAATTCATTACATTACACACACTACAAAAACCGAGGTCACCATGAACGAACATATCACCCATCTAAGCGATGCCGCTTTCGAGCAAGAGGTATTGCAATCACAACTGCCTGTATTGGTAGATTATTGGGCAGAGTGGTGCGGGCCATGCAAAATGATTGCACCAATTTTGGATGATATCTCTAAAGAATATGCTGGTCGTTTAAAAGTGGCTAAACTCAACATTGATGATAACCAACAAACACCGCCCAAATATGGTATTCGTGGTATTCCGACCTTAATGCTATTTAAAAATGGCAATGTAGAAGCTACCAAAGTAGGAGCACTTTCTAAATCACAATTAACGGCATTTATTGACAGTAATATTTAATTCTTCGTCGGCCACCTAGTGTGGCTGACTTTTTTGTTAAACTTTCCTTGTAGTTCTTAACTTTACTTTTCCTTATTCACATCCCCATCTAGCGAGTCATCACATGCGTCTATCCGATCTTAAACATCTTCCCGTGACCGAACTGGTCGACATGGCCATTGCCGATGAAATTGAAAATGCGAGCCGTATGCGCAAGCAAGATCTTATTTTTGCTATTCTTAAGCACAAAGCAAAGAAGGGAGATAGTATTTTTGGGGATGGCACGCTAGAGGTGTTGCAAGATGGTTTTGGTTTCCTGCGTTCGCCAGACACTTCGTATTTGGCTGGTACAGATGATATTTATGTATCCCCATCGCAAATTCGCCGTTTTAATTTGCATACTGGCGATAGTATTCAAGGTGAGATTCGCACGCCAAAAGATGGTGAACGCTATTTTGCGCTAGTAAAAGTAGATATGGTGAACGATGAAGCGCCAGAAAATACCAAACATAAAATTTTATTCGAGAACTTAACTCCACTGTTCCCGACCATTCCGCTCACATTAGAGCGTGACATTCGTGGTGAAGAAAATATCACCAGCCGCGTCATTGATATGATTGCTCCGATTGGTAAAGGCCAACGGGGTTTGTTAGTCGCCAGCCCCAAAAGTGGTAAAACGGTGATGATGCAAAACATCGCACATGCTATTACCGCCAATCACCCTGACTGTATTTTGATTGTATTGCTGATTGACGAACGCCCAGAAGAAGTCACAGAAATGACACGCTCAGTAAAAGGTGAAGTGGTGGCTTCTACATTTGATGAGCCTGCTACCCGCCACGTGCAAGTAGCCGAAATGGTGTTAGAAAAGGCCAAACGCTTAGTTGAACATAAAAAAGATGTAGTGATTTTATTGGATTCGATTACGCGCCTAGCCCGTGCATACAACACAGTGATTCCATCTTCAGGCAAAGTGCTGACAGGTGGCGTAGATGCCAATGCGTTGCAAAAACCAAAACGCTTCTTCGGCGCTGCGCGAAATATTGAAGAAGGCGGCTCGCTTACCATTATCGCCACCGCCCTTGTGGATACTGGCTCGCGCATGGATGACGTGATTTACGAGGAATTTAAAGGTACTGGTAATATGGAAATTCATCTTGATCGCCGTATGGCCGAAAAACGCCTATACCCAGCCATTAATGTGAATAAATCAGGTACGCGTAAAGAAGAGTTGCTGATTGAAAAAGATGTGTTGCAGAAGATTTGGGTGTTACGCAAGTTGCTTTACCCGATGGACGATTTAGAAGCGATGGAATTCTTGTTAGATAAAATCAAGCAAACCAAAAACAATGCGGACTTTTTTGACAGCATGCGCCGAGGTTAACCTTGCAATTTGCGCATTATTCATTCATAATGCGCGCCTTACTGCAACTGCTTAATATTAGAGAGAAAAGCATGAAAGCTGAAACCCATCCAAATTACCCAGAAATCAACATTACCTGTAGCTGCGGCAACAAGTTTAAAACACGCTCTACCCATGGCCGCGACATGAGTATTGAGGTGTGTTCACAATGCCATCCGTTTTACACTGGCAAACAAAAAATATTAGACACGGCTGGTCGTGTAGAGAAATTCAAACAAAAATACGGTATGTAATTTACGTTTTAATCGTATCTTTCACAAAAAAGGCAGCTTGGCTGCCTTTTTTTATTTCTCAACTTTATTTCTTAAGCCTTCAGAATGCTAAACTCCTAATAATTTATAATTCTGCAAAATATGCGATTTGATCTAGACCACGATTGGCAAGGCAATATGTCCACTCCCCGCGCAAAAGTGGGTGAGCGCGCCAAAACACATTTGCTACTCGTGCTATGCGCAGTATGGTTATGTATGGGCTTAGTCGGACATGCACCGTGGAAGCCATTTGAATCTCATACCATCAGTAGCATTAAAACCATCCTCGATACGGGCAATTTAATTGCTCCTAGCGCAGCCAGCAATGCGCATATTGCCAACCCACCACTGTATTACTTAAGCGCTGCAGCAACAGCTAAAATACTAAGCCCAATATTACCCATGCATGACGCCGCGCGCATTGTCACAGGCTTGTGGATGTTGATTACCTTGTTAATGATAGGCATGACAGGCCGCGAACTATGGGGCAAGGGCTTTGGCCGTCAAACCACATTTGTTTTTATTGGCGCGCTCGGCTTGGTGCTTAGCGCACATACACTTATGCCCGCCGTATCTGCGCTCACGGGCCTCGCAAGTAGTTTTTATGCACTTGCGTTGGCTAAAAGGCGGCCTTATCGTGCCAGTCTTTTATTGGGTTTAGGCATGGCGGTGAGCTTTTTATCCACTGGCTTGCAACCACTGGTGATTATTTTAGCCACCTGTTTTGCTTTACCAGGTTTATTTAGCGCTTGGCGCAATATAAGCTATACCAAAGTCATCTTGCTCGCATTATTAATAGTAAGCCCATTTATTGTAGGCTGGTCGATAATATGCCAAACCTATTATCCTGACATATTCCAACACTGGTGGAGTTTGTCTTGGCTACAGTTTACGCATAGCAATCATGTCTATTTTTTAAATATTTTGTTATGGTATGCATGGCCTGCAATGCCGCTTGCCGCTTGGGGATTATGGCGCTATCGCAGCCAATTAATGCACAAGCCAAGATTTCAACTCATCATCACTTTTTTTGTTGCTACCTGGCTGTTTATCGGCTTGGGCTACGATAAAGAAGTATTTGCGTTGCCTTTTTTAGTGCCACTTACCGCCATGGCTGGTGGCAGTATTGAAACATTGAAACGCGGCACTGCGGGCGCATTAAGCTGGTTTGGCCTTATTTTATTTGGGCTGATGAGTTTTTTAATCTGGCTAGGCTGGTTGGCCATGCTGACTGGCAACCCCGCCAAAATAAAGGAGCGCTTGATATTTTTATCTGGCATGCAGCAGCTCAATTTCAATATCATCGCTTTTTCAATTGCAGCAGCACTGACGCTCATTTGGCTGTTTGCTATTTTTCGCTCGCAATTTTCCAACCGCTCTAGCGCTACCAATTGGGCTATTGGCATGACTTGCGTATGGACACTATTGATGACCTTGTGGTTGCCATTGATTGATTCTGCACGCAGTTATCGCACCGTATTTTCTAGCCTTAGCAAAGCATTGCCAACCAATTATGCGTGCGTAAAAAGTCAAAATTTAGGCAGTGCACAGCGCGATTTACTGCATTACTACACTGACATTAAAACCTTGAATGCTGAATCTGATCAAGCCTTAACTTGCGATTTATACTTAATAGAAGATCAAAAAGGTCACGTTAAAATTGAACCCAATAGCGACTGGAAATTAATTTGGAGTGGCAAGCGCGTAAGTGAACGGCGCGAAAGTTTTAGATTATTTCAACATTACTAAGCTAACTGGTCTAGTTAAAAACTAGACCAACACCATTTTAGTGCCTGCAAATACCAGCACCAGTGCCAATAATTTCCGAATGGTCGGGTTCGCTAATTTTCTACTGCCGTATTCTGCGCCAATCAATGCGCCTAGCACAGCCGCTAGCGCCCAATACATAAGACCTGCTGGCAATATAGGCGCTTTAGTCAAAACGCCGATTAAGCCAGATATTGAATTCACTAAAATAAATGCGGCCGATACCCCAGAAATAACTTTGGTTTTTGCCCAACAAAAATACAACAAAATAGGGCTTAAAAAAATGCCCCCGCCCACACCAGTTAAGCCAGAAATAAAACCTAAACCAGCCCCCAAGGTGAGCAAAACTGGTTTTGCAACGGGCTTCACATGCACATCGTCAGTTTTATTGGCATTTCTAAATATGGTCCATGCAGCGTATAACAAACATACGCCTACCAGCGCTTTGTAGGCGTTATTGGGCAAAGTAATTTGTCCACCAATAAATGCGGCAGGGATGGAAGTGAGCGCAATCGGCCAAAATAACGTCCAATTAAACGCACGCACTTGGTAAAACTTATACAGCCCTATGGAAGCCACCAGCATGTTTAAGCCTAATGCGGCAGGCCGCATTTCTGCTGGCGCCATGCTGGCCAAAGCAAAAACCGCCAAATAAGCGGATGCGCCGCCATGCCCTACCGATGAAAAAAGTAAGGCTGCTAAAAAAATCAATGGCGCTATAATCAGTGCTTCTGACACAAGCCCTACTTTAAGTTTTAAGATGCTGCGAAATGGCTGTCGCGACTTGCGCATGTAAGCCAAGTCCGTTTTCTTCGCTCACATATTTGGCAATTTGTTGGCGCATATCCAGTGTCCAAAAGCGGTTGAGGTGATTGGCAATTTCAATATTAGCTTGCGTTTTATTCGGGTCGGCACCAAAAAAATCACCTACTTGGTTTGCCATTTTTACTAGGGTTTCGTTTTGCATAATTTAAATATTATAAAGTTTTAATTTTTAATGCGCTGTGGATGGGTATAAACTACAAATTGTTGCTCTCGCAAAAATCCTACTAGGGTTACACCATAGGTTTGCGCAATGCGCACCGCCAAGCCCGTGGGCGCAGAGATTGCAGCAAGCATATCATAGCCTGCCAATGCCACTTTTTGCACCATCTCCATGCTGGCACGGCTGGATGTTAGCACGAATCCATTTTCCTGCTGTGCTGACTTGGCCAACGCGCCAATCAGCTTATCCATGGCATTATGGCGACCGACATCTTCGCGCAGCATCACAACCTCGCCTTGTGCATTCACCCAAGCGCAGGCATGCGTCGCGCCAGTCGCTTGCTGCAACACTTGCTTCGTTTGTAGCGTTTTAAAGGCCGCAAGAATGCTACTAGCAGACATCTTTCCCAGCGATACTCCAGAAGCCGCATCGGTATTAGCTTGCAGGGTATCTTTTTTTTCTCGCACTGTCTTCTCTAGCTTTGAATGATCAAGTACGGGCAAACGCAGTGCTTGTTCTAAGCTTTCCGCACCACACAAGCCACACCCTGTACGGCCTGCTAAATTACGCCGTCGCTCTTTTAACATGGCAAATGCTTCACTGGCAACTTCTAAACGCAGTTCAATGCCTTGTGCCTGCGTAACAATTTCAATATCGTACAGTTCATTTTTATTTTGCAAAATGCCTTCACTGAGTGAAAAACCTAATGCAAAATCCTCTAAATCTTGCGGTGTGGCCAACATTACCGCGTGCGAAACACCGTTGTAAATCAAGGCAATTGGTACTTCTTCAGCCACTTTGTCTGTTGCGTTGCTGCTAAGTCCGTCGTGCCAGCGCTTTACATTGACCTCGCTTAAAGGTGCATCAACGATAAATGGTGATTTTTCCAATGGTTTTAAATATGCGTTAAGCAGGCTGCCGCACTTTTTTATTTGCCTGATTAGCAAATGCAATTTGCGCATCGGCAAAGGTATTGTAATGTTTTTGCCAATCAGAAAGCTGATTCACCCGCGTCACTTGCACCGCTGTCACCTTAAACTCTGGGCAATTAGTCGCCCAGTCTGAGTTGTCGGTGGTAATCACATTCGCCCCCGATTCTGGGTGATGGAAAGTGGTGTAAATCACGCCTGGTTGTACGCGTTCGGTTAAATTCGCTCGCAATACGGTTTCACCTGCGCGGCTAGTAATACCAATCCAGTCGCCTTGCTTAATGCCACGTTCTTCAGCATCGTGTGGATGAATCTCCACCGTATCTTCATGATGCCATTCTACATTTTTGGTGCGGCGCGTTTGTGCGCCAACGTTGTATTGGCTCAAAATACGGCCCGTAGTGAGGATAAGGGGATACTTCGCATTCACTTTTTCAGTGGTAGGCACATACTGGGTAACGAAAAACTTGCCTTTGCCGCGCACAAATTCGTCAACGTGCATGGTCGGTGTGCCTAATGGCGCTTCATCGTTGCATGGCCATTGTATGCTACCTAGCTCGTCTAGTTTTTTAAAGCTCACACCCTTAAATGTCGGGGTCAGTGCGGCGATTTCATCCATAATTTCACTGGCATGGTTATAGTGCATGGGGTAACCCAAAGCTTCGGAAAGCTTAGCGGTAATTTCCCAATCTTCTAAGCCATTTTCTCCATTCCCGTTCTTGGGCGCCATCACACGACGCACGGGAGAAATTCTTCTTTCAGCATTGGTAAAGGTACCGCTTTTCTCAAGGAAAGACGCACCTGGGAAAAACACATGTGCGTACATGGCGGTTTCGTTTAAAAATAAATCCTGCACAATCACGCACTCCATGCTCTCTAGCGCGTGTGTGACATGCTGTGTATTCGGGTCACTTTGCGCGATATCTTCGCCCACGCAATACAGCGCTTTAAAGCGTCCTTCACCCGCAAGGTCTAGCATATTCGGGATGCGCAAGCCTGGCTCTGGGCTAAGTGGTCTACCCCAAGCTGCTTCAAATAAGGCTTTGGCCGCTGGGTCAGACACATGACGATAGCCCGGGTATTCATGCGGCATGCTGCCCATATCACAACTGCCTTGCACGTTATTTTGACCACGAAGTGGGTTAATACCCACACCTTCGCGTCCGACATTACCTGTAGCCATAGCCAAATTGGCGATACCCATTACAGTAGTAGAGCCTTGGCTGTGTTCGGTGACACCTAAGCCATAATAAATAGCGCCATTGCCACCGGTGGCAAATAGGCGCGCTGCCTCCCGCATGGTTTGCGCTTTTACGCCTAATGTTTCCTCTAAGGCTTCAGGTGAGTTTTCTGGCTTTGCCACAAAATCGCGCCATGCGATGTATGAATCCCACTCGCAACGCTCGCGCACAAAGTCTTCTTTTACCAAGCCCTCTGTCACCACTACATGTGCTAAAGCTGAAACTAAGGCGACGTTAGTACCAGGACGCAAATTCAGGTGGTAATCAGCGCGAACATGTGGTGAGTTTTCTACCAAGTCAATCGCACGCGGATCAGCAATGATTAATTTTGCACCTTCGCGCAGGCGGCGTTTCATCTGCGATGCAAACACAGGATGGCCGTCAGTCGGGTTGGCGCCAATAATCATAATCACGTCAGATTGCATCACTGAGTCAAACGTTTGGGTACCTGCAGATTCGCCAATGGTTTGTTTTAAGCCATACCCAGTTGGAGAATGACAGACCCGTGCGCAAGTATCCACATTGTTAGTACCAAACACCGCGCGTACTAATTTTTGCGTCACATAGACTTCTTCATTGGTGCAACGGCTAGAAGTAATGCCACCCATGGCATCTTTGCCGTACTTAGCTTCAATCCGTTTAATCTCGCTTGCGGCATAGTTAATCGCCTCATCCCAGCTCACAATTTGCCATTCGTCATGGATAGTTTTGCGTATCATGGGTGTGGTGATGCGGTCTTTATGCGTGGCATAGCCCCAAGCAAATCTTCCCTTGACGCAACTATGTCCATGATTAGCACCGCCATCTTTGTTCGGGCTCATCCGCACTACTTCTTCGCCCTTCATCTCGGCATTAAAGCTGCAACCCACACCACAATAAGCGCAAGTAGTGGTTACACTATGTTCTGGCGTACCCGCTTCAATGACGGTTTTTTCCATCAATGTAGCGGTTGGGCAGGCTTGGACACATGCGCCGCAAGATACACATTCTGAATCCATGAAATCTTTGCCACCCGCCGACACTTTGCTACCAAAGCCACGACCTTCGATGGTCAGAGCAAATGTGCCTTGTGTTTCTTCACAAGCACGCACACATCGACTACACACGATGCACTTGCTCGGGTCAAAAGTAAAATAGGGGTTGGATTCGTCTTTTTCCTGCTTGAGGTGGTTTTCACCCTCATAGCCATAGCGCACTTCGCGCAACCCTACTGCACCTGCCATGTCTTGCAATTCACAGTCGCCATTGGCCGCACAGGTCAGGCAATCCAGCGGATGGTCAGAAATGTACAACTCCATCACACCGCGGCGCACATCGGCTAATTTCGACGTTTGGGTATGAACTTTTAACCCTTCCGCGACGGGCGTTGTACAAGAAGCGGGGTAACCTTTACGGCCTTCAATTTCCACCAAACAGAGGCGGCAAGAGCCAAAAGGCTCCAGTGAATCCGTCGCGCATAACTTTGGTACCGTTACACCCGAAACTTGCGCGGCGCGCATAATGGAAGTACCTTCTGGCACGCTCACCTCCACGCCGTCAATATTCAGCGTGACCTGTTTTTGCGATAGCCGCTTTGGTGTACCAAAATCGGGTTTTGCTTGAAACTGCGGGGTTGTATATTTAATGTCGTCCATCAATATTTCCTTATTTCTGGGCTCTATTGCCGCCTTAAGTAGCAGCTTTCTTTGCCGACTCTATTCCAAAGTCTTCACCAAAATGGTTAATGGCACTCAACACGGGGTATGGCGTCATGCCGCCCAAGGCACACAGCGAACCATTAATCATCGTATCAGACAAATCACGCACCAATTGCACCTGCTTGCCATGCTCTTTAGCATTACCTCTATTAGCAACAATTCGATCAATCACTTCCGCACCACGTGTACTGCCTATGCGGCACGGTGTACATTTACCACAGCTTTCTATGGCACAAAACTCAAATGCGTAACGCGCCATTTTACTCATGTCCACACTGTCATCAAAGGCCACAATGCCGCCATGCCCCAGTACCGCCCAAATCTTACTAAACTCCTCATAATCAAGTGGTGTGTCAAATTGGCTTTCTGGCAAAAATGCACCTAATGGCCCACCCACTTGCACCGCACGAATTGGCCTGCCAGTCGCCGAGCCACCACCAAAATCGTACAGTAATTCACGTAGCGTTGCGCCAAAGGCCAACTCAACCAAACCAGCTTGCTTAATATTGCCAGCCAACTGAATAGGCAATGTACCACGCGAACGACCCATGCCGTAATCTGCATAATACTGCGCACCCTCATCCAAAATAATCGGGATGGTCGCTAACGATATGACATTATTCACCACGGTTGGTTTACCGAATAAACCTTCAATGGCGGGCAGTGGCGGTTTAAAACGCACTTGGCCACGCTTGCCTTCTAAACTTTCCAGCAAGGAAGTCTCTTCACCGCAAATGTAGGCGCCTGCTGCGCGGCGTACTTCTAAATTGAATGCGTGTCCAGAGCCGCAAATATTTTGACCCAGATAACCTGCTTGTTCAGCTTTGGCAATGGCTTCATTTAATGTTTTTAGCGCGTGCGGGTATTCACTACGCAGATAAATATAACCTTGGGTAGCACCTACTGCAATGCCCGCAATGGTCATGCCTTCAATCAGAACAAAGGGGTCGTCTTCCATTATCATGCGGTCAGAATAAGTACCCGAATCGCCTTCATCAGCGTTGCAGACGATATATTTTTGTTCGCCTTTTGCACCTAACACCGTGTTCCATTTAATGCCTGTGGGGAAAGCCGCACCGCCACGACCGCGCAAGCCAGAATCAGTGACTGCTTTGACGATTTCTGCACTTGTCATCTTTAGCGCGTTGTTAAGACCTTTATAGCCATGATGCGCAACGTAGTCATCCAAACAAACGGGGTTAGTAATGCCAGAACGGGCAAAAGTTAAACGTTGTTGCTTTTTAAGCCAGCTAATTTCTTCGGTTAAACCTAGATTTAAAGGATGTGCGCCTGCATTTAAAAAGTCTGCGTCAAACAAACTAGGCACATCTTTGGGCTGCACAGGGGCAAATGCCACACGTCCTTCACTGGTTGCTACTTCGACAAACGGCTCCAACCAGAACAAACCGCGCGAACCGTTTCTAATAAGCTCAATCTGCATGCCGCGCTTGCCAGCCTCTGCCTGTATTGCTTTTGCAGTGCGGTCTGCGCCCAAAGACAAAGCGGTCGAATCTCGGGGTACGTATACTTTGACCATTACGCCGCCCTCGCCTCTGCCACAATCTCCGCCACCTTGTCAGCTGTCATGCGGCCATACACATCATCGCCCAACATCACGGCGGGCGAGCAAGCACAATTGCCTAGGCAATACACAGGCAACAATGTCACAGCGCCGTCTTGTGTCGTTTCATGGTAATCAATACCCAGCGCCGCTTTCACATTCGCCTCCAGCTTTTCGCTACCCATAGCCTGACAACTTTCTGCGCGGCAAATTTGCAGCACATGCTTGCCTACTGGGTGTGTATGAAAATGGTGGTAAAACGTCACTACCCCGTGCACTTCTGCAATTGAAAGTGCCAAAGCTTTAGAGATAGGTAAATAGCAAGCTTCTGGCACCCAGCCAATGTCATCCTGAATGGCGTGCAGAATAGGTAATAAGGCACCCGGCATGTGTTGATTCTTGGCAATATGCGCGTCAATTTTTGAGGCCATATCCAGTTTTTCTTGAGTAGTTAAGTCTGCCACCACAACCAATCCTATATTAAAATGTCAGTTAACATATGACAATATTCAAAACACTAGTATCATAAACTTATTTGGCCGCTAATCAAGGCGGTTATTAGTGTTTAGGCTAAAAACAAGCATAGATATAATTAAAACCAAGTTAAGTATTACTTATTGATGTCAAGACAGCACTTTTAAGACAACACGACGAATGAAAAATTCTAATTATGGCAAACCATAACCCAGCACCAGCGCAACTTATCGACCAATTTGGCCGCACGGTTGACTATATTCGCCTATCCATTACTGACCGTTGCGATTTTAGGTGCGAATACTGCATGGCAGAGGATATGACTTTTTTGCCGCGTGAGCAGGTATTAAGTTTAGAAGAATGCGCGCGTTTAGTAAAAATTTTTGTAAGTTTAGGCGTGTCTAAAGTACGCATTACTGGTGGCGAACCACTGGTACGCAAAAATGCCATGTGGTTGTTTGAAGATATCGGCAAATTAGACGGATTGAAGGAGTTAGTACTTACTACCAACGGTAGCCAGTTAGTGCGGCATGCAGCCACGCTAAAGAATGCTGGTGTCAAACGCATTAATATTTCTATCGATAGCCTAAAACCAGAACGATTTAAAAAAATCACCCGCACAGGCCGCCTCGAGCAAGTTTTAGATGGCCTGCAAGCCAGTATCCAAGCGGGTTTTGAAGGCATCAAAATAAACACTGTTTTAATGCGTGGCGCTAACGATGATGAAGCAATCGATTTAGTGCAGTTCGCCATCAATCACAATATCGACATTAGCTTTATTGAAGAAATGCCGCTGGGCGATGTAACGTACAACCGCGAAAACACCTTTGTCAGTAATGTAGATACGCTAAAACTACTGCAATCTCAATTTAACCTGCTACCCAGCACCGAAAGCACAGGCGGCCCCGCGAGTTATTGGCGCGTTGCAGACACAAGCAGCAAAATTGGCTTTATCTCCCCGCACTCACACAACTTTTGTGAGGCCTGCAACCGCGTACGCATTAGCTGTCAAGGTGAGCTATTTTTGTGCTTAGGCCAAGATGACAAAGTAGAGCTGATGCCTCTGTTACGCGCTAACCCAAACGACGACACACCAATTATTGACGCAATTTTAAACAGCATGAAAATTAAGCCGAAAGGTCACGATTTCGACTTAAGTCGCGCTAAGCCAGCGGTGGTGCGCTTTATGTCGCACACAGGCGGCTAGTTTGATTTCAAGTATACTACTTGCTGGTGGACAGGCGACGCGCATGAATGGTGTGGACAAGGGCTTGGTGATTTTGCAAAATAAGCCCCTGATTGCACATGTGATAGCACGCTTAAAGCCACAAGCGGATGAAATTTTTATCAATGCCAACCGTGAAATTGCGGCTTATGAGTCTTTTGACTACCCTGTGCTGCAAGACGAAAATGCAGACTTCATTGGGCCATTAGCGGGTTTTAGTTTAGGTTTGCAACACGCCAAGTATGAGTATGTGCTCACTGTGCCTTGTGACTCACCATTATTACCACTTGATTTAGCTGATAGGCTTTTAAATGGCATGGCTGAAGCCCGCGCAGAGATTGCCGTGGCGAGCAGCGATGGCAACACATATCCCGTGTTTTGTTTAATGAAAAAAAGTGTGTTGCCAAGTTTGATTGAGTTTTTAGAGGCAGGTGAGCGCAAGGTGAGTGCTTGGCAAAAAAGCTTAAATTATATTGAGGTGGATTTTAGCGATAATAGCGCCGGGTTTACCAACCTAAATACGTTTGAAGATTTAAAAACATTAGAATTACATTTATGACCAAGCCTACATTGAACAAGCCAACATTAGACCAAATTGCTAGCAACCCATCTTGCATGGACGACTACGACCCAAATGCGATGTCTGTAGTGCAAGCACGACAATTTATTCAACAATTTTTAAACCCTGTAGTAGCAACTGAAACTGTTTCTGTTCGCAACAGCCTAGGGCGTGTGCTGGCGGCTGATATTATTTCTCCAAGCAATGTCCCTAACCACAACAACAGCGCCATGGATGGCTTTGCTTTTAAGTATAGCGACCATTTGAAAACACTAAAAGTAATCGGCACCGCCTTTGCTGGCAAGGCTTTTTCAGGCGTTGTGAACCCAGGTGAATGCGTCAAAATTATGACAGGGGCGGTGATTCCCACTGGGGCAGACACGGTGGTGATGCAGGAACGCATCGCGATTAAAAGTGATCGCATTACCTTGCTAGATGGCCCAAAACAAGGATTAAACGTACGTTTGGCAGGCGAAGATTTAAAGCTTGGCCAAATCGTATTAGCAAATAGCCATGTAATGAAACCGGCGGATTTGGGCTTGGTTGCATCGCTTGGTATTGGCGAGGTCACTGTTTACCAGCCATTAAAGGTAGCGTTTTTTAGTACTGGTGATGAACTGGTAAGTGTTGGACAACCTTTAGAAGTCGGCCAAATATACGATAGCAATCGCTACACTTTGTATGGCATGTTAGGCCGACTGAATATGCAAATAAGTGATTTAGGTAATATACCGGACGACCCAAAGTTATTAGAGAAAACTTTGCTGGATGCTGCTGAAAATAACGATGTGGTCATCACTAGTGGCGGCGTTTCGGTAGGTGAGGCTGATTACATGAAAGCACTACTCGCCAAGCACGGCCAAGTGTTATTTTGGAAAATCAACATGAAGCCTGGCCGTCCGCTAGCGTACGGAAAAATAGGTCAAAATAATAAGCAAGCACATTATTTTGGCTTGCCAGGCAACCCAGTGTCTGCCATGGTGACATTTTACCAATTTGTTCAACCTGCCCTGCAAGCCATATCTGGTGCGGCCTACAGGCCGGTACCGTTTTTTTATGTGGAATGCACAGAAAGTATTAAAAAAGCCACTGGACGAACCGAGTTTCAGCGTGGAGTTTTGTTTGAAGACATGCACGACGGTCATGTGGCCTGGAAAGTAAAACCTCTACCTAATCAAGGCTCTGGTGTGTTAAGCAGCATGAGCACGGCCAATTGTTTTATTGTTTTGGATGAAACGGTAGGTAATTGTGAAGCAGGCACCAGCGTACGCGTGCAAACCTTAGACAGTTTTATCTAACCTTATATTTTCAATGCAATTTTACATAACTCAAAATAATTGGTTTATAACAGCCATAATTTTACCATCACATTAATCTTAACAATGGTTATCATTTGCTTTTAAGCTGTAGTATAATCAATGGCTTAGCTTAAATTAACATTGAATTTTTATATCACCCGAATAAAGAAACATTCTTTTGGATATCGCGATTAAAACCCCCAACGGCCATTCTAGCTTTAGTGACAGCACGCTCATTTGGGCAATGATTTGCTCTATGTTGTTGCACGTATTGCTAGCAGTGGTACTACCTAATTTCAAGTTTGAAATGAGCAAAGACACGCCAGAACCACTCACCATAGAAATCATGCAGCCAGCGCCACCAGCTCCCGTTGTATTACCTGAGCCAGTGCAGCCAGAGCCAATCGTAGAACCGGAGCCGATTAAAAAGCCAAAACCCATCACTGAGCCAGTAAAACCCATCCAGAAAAAATCACCTGAGCCAGTCCCTGTTCAAGATGCCAGCCCTGAACCCGTCACAGACGAGCCGCCAACACCAACTGTTATTACTGCAGCACCCAAAATAGATGCACCAACAGTAATTACCGCGCCGCCGCCAGAGCCGCCTAAAAAAATTGAGCCAAGTGAAAATGATGTGGATAACGCGCTTAGTCAATACGGTAGCACTTTAGGCAGGGCAATTGCCAAACACAAAAGTTACCCTAAAATCGCACAAATGCGCGGCTGGCAGGGTGAATGCCTACTCGACTTAAAAATTGATAGTAGCGGCAACGTACTATCAGCCAATATAAAAGAAAGTAGCGGCCATGAGTCGTTGGATAATCAAGCGCTTGAGATGGTGCGCAAAGCATCACCCTTCCCTGCGCCACCTGAGGCGTTACGTGGCCGTAGCTTCAATATCACCGTTCCTGTCTCGTTTAAACTACAGGGCGGTTAATGCATAATAGGCAAGCCTACACTTCTAGGTCTTTGCGCGATTTACTCTTAGCACATGAGCTGATTTTTGTTGCGCTCATTTTGTTGGCAGTGGCTGGCGGTAGCTATGGCATTTACGTGTGGGATAAATCGGCCAAAGAATCGCAGCGCATTCACTACTTAAACCAAGAAATTCAGCAGACAAGGGGCGATTTATATCGCCAGATGAAAGAGCTGTTTGATACATTTTTTTTAGAGGATGCTGACGGTCAAAATGAATACGAGGCTTATACACAATCAATTTTAAAACACTTTGAAGTGCTTAATAATTTAGCTGTTGGTGCGCAAGAAAAACAAGCGATTCATGATTTGGAAACTAACTATAAGAGCTTTGTTAATGAGGCACCCGCTCTGTTTTACCGTTATCAAGCCTCACCCAGTGCCGCCTCACGAAAATCACTTTACCAAGATATAGAGACAGGTATTTTTAGCCAATATGAGGCGGTGTCTCAACGTGCAGAAGATTTGCTGGCGCTGAAGCAAATTGAACTCAGAAAAAGATTGATCGAAGCAAAATATGCATCAATTGCCGTATTACTCATCCCTATTTTATTGGCAGGCTTGCTGCTGATTTTATCGCGGCTATTGTTAAAGCGCGCCATTGTTAACCCGATTAACGCCATTATGCAAGCCACTAGCGAAATTAGTGCGGGCAATTTGCAACACAAAGTACCCGAATCTGGCGCTGCCGAATTAGCCACACTTTCGCAAGAAATTAATCATATGGCAGCAGAGTTGCAGACAAATAGAGACGCGCTTGTGCGCACTGAGAAGCAGGCAGCCATGGGCTTGCTAGTGCCGATGTTAGCACACAATATTCGCAACCCGCTTGCTAGCATACGCGCCACTGCACAACTGCTAGATGAGCCCACCCACGATGACGAGACACGTGAATCACTGCAAGGTATTATTAACACCGTAGATAGGTTAGAGCGTTGGACAGGGGGCTTGTTAGCGTATTTACACCCAGTAAAACCGCAGCTCACGATCGCACGTTTTGACAGTATTTTAGAAGGCGCCATGCTGCCACTGACGCAAAAGATACGTGATAAAAACATCAGCTTAACCAAACATATACTGCCTCCTAATATTGAAATACGCACCGATGAACATTTATTAGAACAGGTGTTTTACAACTTAATTTTAAATGCCATTGATGCCTCATCCAATGGCAGTAGCATTGTGATTGAAACACAATTGATTGATAACATCTTCACTTGTAGCCTACGTGATGAAGGAACAGGCATGCCATTTACACCTGACCCACACACCCTCAGCCCTGGGCCTAGTACCAAGCGTTTTGGCACTGGTTTAGGCATTCCATTTGCATTTAAAGTATGCGAAGTATTAGGTGGCAATATCACATTCGAGGCCGTTTTACCAAAAGGCACCTGCATTACACTTAATTTGCCACAATAGTCAGCCGCAATAATTCCAGACTGAAATAATTATAATATTAGCTCCAACCAAAACATTTTTGTTTTGTCATAATTTTTAGCTTGCCTAAATGCCAAATTTTTACAACAATGAGAATAATCAATATGACAACCTCTATGCTAAATACAACCGTCACTAATTTTGAATTACCAGCAACTAGCGGTACAAATTTCAAACTTTTGGACCATCTAGGCAAAACCCTAGTCATCTATTTCTACCCCAAAGACAACACGCCTGGCTGCACCACGCAAGGCATACAGTTTCGAGACAACTATGCTGCGTTTCAGACCTTAAATACCGAAATTTTTGGCATCTCTCGCGACAGTCTGAAATCACACGAAAACTTTAAGGCTAAATTCAGCTTTCCGTTTGAATTGCTAGCCGATACTGAGGAGGTGGCATGTAGCATATTCGGCGTCATGAAAATGAAGAACATGTATGGCAAGCAAGTGCGCAGTGTAGAGCGTAGCACGTTTGTCATTGACAAAAGCGGCGCGCTGATTAAAGAATGGCGTGGCGTCAAAGTCGATGGTCATGCACAAGAAGTGTTAAATTTTATTCAATCTTTATAAAAAAAGAAGCTATGGCAAAAAAATCTGCAGCGAATACCAAACTATTTGTACTTGACACCAATGTGCTGATGCACGACCCATCGAGCTTATTCCGCTTTGAAGAGCACGATATCTACCTGCCAATGGTAACGTTGGAAGAACTAGATAACAATAAAAAAGGCCTGACCGAGGTGGCGCGCAACGCACGCCAAGCTAGCCGTAGTCTAGAAGAGATAGTCG
>JAABQZ010000040.1 GCA_011391175.1 Methylophilaceae bacterium
CGGAATTTAACTTGCGTGGCAATATCGGGGCGGGCAGCAGCAAAAGTGCCGCTTTCGCCACAACAGCGGTCGTTCAATGCCACTTCAGTGCCCATCAGCTTATTGGTCACCTCTAATGGCTTGTAAGTTTTCATTGGGCTATGGCAAGGGTCGTGGTACATATAGCGCGTACCTGTGATGCCTGAAAGCTTTTGGTCTTTTTCCATTAAATATTCGTGAATATCTAGCAACCTACAACCCGGGAAAATCTTCTCAAACTCGTATTTTTGTAGCTGATCCATACAGGTGCCGCAAGATACGATGACTGTTTTAATATCAAGATAATTGAGCGTATTGGCCACGCGATGAAACAAGACGCGGTTATCAGTAGTGATTTGCAGGCCTTTATCGTGATTGCCACTAGCAGTTTGTGGGTAACCACAACACAGGTAGCCAGGCGGCAACACGGTGATAGCACCCACCTCATACAACATGGCTTGCGTAGCTAAACCAACATTAGAAAACAAACGCTCTGAGCCACAACCGGGGAAGTAAAACACCGCTTCTGAATCTTCGTTCACTTTTTGCGGGTTACGAATAACGGGAATCATGCTGTCATCTTCTATGCCCAGCATCGCGCGTGAAGTTTTAGACTGCAGTTTTTTCGGCATGGGTCGATTAATAAAATGAATCACCTGCGCCTTAATTTCGGCCTTGCCCACGGTGGCTGGCGGCCTGATTTTATCTTTAAGCAAGCCAAATTTTTTCGCCAACATATGTGCGAAGCTTTGCGCACGGT
Organism: Methylophilaceae bacterium; assembly: GCA_011391175.1. Classification (GTDB taxonomy): domain Bacteria; phylum Pseudomonadota; class Gammaproteobacteria; order Burkholderiales; family Methylophilaceae; genus Methylotenera_A. The sequence goes on from JAABQZ010000040.1 coordinate 779, forward strand.
AGCCAAATTGAATCATACCAGCGCGTAGTAATTTAATCGTTGCTGGGTCCTTTGCATTTAAAAACAACATGCCTGCCGCCGTGCCAGGGTTAAATTTCTTTTTACCTTGCTCACGCAAAAAGTTACGCATTTTGATAGAAACATCACCAAAATCAATATCCACAGGACAAGGTTTCTCGCACTTGTGACACACAGTGCAATGGTCAGCCACGTCGTTAAACTCATCAAAATGCTTGAGTGAAATACCTCGCCTCGTTTGCTCTTCGTACAAGAAGGCTTCGATTAATAGTGACGTACCTAATATTTTGTTGCGCGGACTGTACAGTAAATTGGCACGCGGAACGTGGGTGGTGCACACAGGTTTGCACTTTCCGCAACGTAGACAATCTGAAATATCGTCGGCAATTTCGCCAATAGCAGATTGTTCCATGATGATAGACTCTTGTTCCAATAGACCGAAGCTTGGCGTATAGGCGTTTTCTAGCCCAGAACCCGCAAGCAATTTACCCTTATTAAAGTGTCCATTCGGGTCCACTTTATTTTTGTAAGTCGTAAAGTTATCAATGGTAGATTGGTCCAGATACTCCATTTTGGTGATACCAATACCATGTTCACCAGAAATCACCCCATTCAAGCTTTTAGCCAGCACCATCACACGGTCTACCGCAGTATGTGCTTGTTGCATCATGCCGTAATCATCTGAGTTAACGGGGATATTAGTGTGAACGTTGCCATCACCCGCGTGCATGTGCAAGGCAATAAACACGCGGCTTTTCAGCACTTTTTTATGAATCGCATCTAATTCATTGAGTATTTTTTGATACTCGCGCCCAGCAAAAATCTCTTCCATTGGGCGCTTAAGTTCACGTTTCCAAGAGATGCGCAAATCATAAGATTGCACTGCACGAAACACGCTGTCATATTGTTTGTGCGGTTCGCCAAGCTCGCCTAGTGCAGAAACTGGTGCATCTAAGTTATTTAAAATCAAGCTCCAGCGTGCGCGCAAATCATGCAATAACTGCAAAGCAATCGCTTGTTTTGCATGCACCATCTCTGCATCAGAATTGCCGTCCTCATCCGCTTGCAGTGGCAAATCGCTGCGCATAAATGTTTCTAGTGCATCTAATAATTTAAGCTTATTATCAATAGACAGCTCAATATTAATACGCTCGATACCATCAGAATACTCACCTAATTTTGGCAGTGGAATCACCACGTCTTCGTTGATTTTAAAGGCGTTAGTGTGCTTGGCAATGGCGGCAGTGCGTGCACGGTCGAGCCAGAATTTTTTACGCGCTTCGCCAGATACTGCAATAAAGCCTTCGCCATCACGCGCATTACACATACGCACCATAGCAGACGCTACTTGGCCGACGGCATTCTCGTCGTCAGAAGCAATATCGGCAATTAATACCATTTTGGGGCGTTGTTGGCGTGCAGCTTTGGTCGCATAACCCACCGCTTTGATATAGCGCTCGTCCATATGCTCTAACCCAGCCATAATCACAGCTGGTTCTTGCTTGGCTGTGAGATCAAGATAATCTTTAATCTCGACAATCGCGGGGACTGCATGAGACACGTTGCCAAAAAATTCTAAGGCAATGGTGCGAACGTGTTTGGGCATGCGATGCAATATAAAAGTGGCGCTGGTAATCAGGCCATCACAACCTTCTTTTTGAATGCCTGGCAGACCGCTTAAAAATTTGTCGGTGACGTCTTTACCTAATCCCACTTTGCGGAAACTTGGGCCAGGAATGCTGATAATTTCTGGCTCACCCAGCTGCGTTTTCATATCCACATCAAAGCGAGTCAGCTTAAAGCGCGCCATGGCAATATCGTGAATTTTGCCAAGGTTATGGTCTAAGCGTTCCACCTCAAGCCATTTCGCATCTGGAGTCACCATGCGCCATGAAGCCAAATTATCTAAAGCGGTCCCCCACAATACAGCTTTTTTACCGCCCGCGTTCATAGCCACGTTGCCGCCAATACAACAAGCGTCGGCTGATGTCGGGTCGCAGGCAAATTCCAACCCAGCATCGGTTGCCGCTTCCATAGCGCGGCGTGTAACAACACCAGCACCACATTCGATTGTTGCTACTTGACGCGCCACACCAGGTAAGGTGCGCATTTGTACGCCTGTGTGCTGGTCTAATTTCTCAGTATTAATCACCACAGAAAGTGGTGTCAGTGGAATGGCGCCACCCGTATAGCCGGTACCTCCCCCGCGTGGAATCACTGTTAAACCTAGCTCGATACTGGCGCGCACCAAGGCGGCAATTTCAATTTCGGTATCCGGATTCAGTACCACAAATGGGTATTCCACGCGCCAATCGGTGGCATCAGTCACATGCGATACGCGCGCTAGACCATCAAACTGAATATTATCTTTACGCGTAATTTTGCTGTATTTGCTTAAGGCTTTTTTGCGCAAATCGTAGGTTTGACGGAAATCATCAGCAAATTTTTCTATGGCTTGTTTGGCAGAAGCCACCAGTTTGCTAACCTTATCATTGGGTTTGTCATTAGTTGCAGCACCACGCTCATCAATGGCATGAATACGGTGATTCAGTGCATCAATTAAGGCTTTACGACGTTTCGGGTTATCCAGCAAATCATCTTGCAGATACGGATTACGCGATACCACCCACAAATCACCTAGCACCTCAAATAACATGCGCGCACTGCGGCCTGTTTTGCGCTCATCACGCAAACTATTCAAAATTTCCCAGCTTTGCTCACCTAAAAACCGAATGACGATTTCGCGATCAGAAAAAGACGTGTAGTTGTAGGGAATTTCGCGCAGTCGTGTGACTGGCGCAGGCTCGGCTTGAAGAATTTCGAGGGGTACGGGTGCGTTCATTAAGGGTAATTAAACTCTGCAATAGTTAAAGGTGGATTATATCATGCTGAAAGCTAGGTAATAACAGCGCGCGCTGTATGGTTTTATACACTAGATTATATGCACCCAATGTGACAAAAGGCGTTAAAATATGTTCATGTTAACACTTAAGAAAATCGGATTGACTGTTGCCATTCTGGCACTGCTGGTGTTTCTGGCTGGTCAGTTTAACAAGCGCATGTTTGCGCCTGAAGCTACCTTTATCACACTGACAGGCAAAACTCTCCGCATGGCAGATTTAAAAGGTAAGGTCGTGCTGGTGAATTTTTGGGCGACCACTTGCACCACCTGTGTACGCGAAATGCCAGGCCTAGTGGACACTTACAACACTTACAAAGACAAAAATTTTGAAATGATTGCAGTCGCTATGGATTACGACCCCCCAGCGCAAGTGCTTAACTTTGCCACCCAAAAGGCGCTGCCTTTCCCCGTGATGCATGATGGGTTTAACGATGTAGCAAAGGCATTCCGTCACAAAGGCATTACACCCACCACCTATATTTTTGACAAAAATGGTTTTCGTACATTTTATAAAGTGGGTGAAATAGACTTTGTAAAATTAAACCAGCTGTTAGATAAAGCGTTGAATTAATGCTGTGGATTAAGGCGTTACACCTTATTTTTGTAATCAGCTGGTTTGCTGGCTTGTTTTACTTGCCGCGCTTGTTTGTTAATCACGCGATGGAAACCAATGATGTAGCCACAGCAAGGCTAGCGTTGATGGAACATAAATTGTATCGCTTTATGACGCCGCTGGCTGTGTTAGCACTAGTATTTGGGCTATGGTTATGGCTAGGCTATGGCATTACCGGTGCGTGGCTGCATGCCAAGCTGCTACTGGTCGCTGGCTTGATAGCATATCACCTATATTGCGGCAAGCTGATGCGCGATTTTCAAGTCGGGAAAAATAAGCACAGCCACGTCTGGTATCGCTGGTTTAACGAGATTCCTGTGATAATATTGTTGTCTGTGGTTATTTTAGTGCTAGTAAAACCTTTTTAAGCCAGTCTTTATTTAAATTTGGGCGCATGTATTGGGTATCATGGAAATTTTGAACTCACCTTGGTTGATTAAAATGCTTGAGAAATCAAGTAAAACGCCGCGTGGGCGCTTGCTTAATTTATTTGATATTTTAGAAGATTGGCTTGACGCCCCTAGCGTTGCAACCCATGTGCGTGCACAAGTTGGCAGTCGCTTGCAAACACAATTACCAAAAAAACAGCTGCAAGAGTTTCTTACACTAGAAGCCGCAAAAGCAGGTGCTGCCATGCCAGAAATGTTGGCGAGCCAACTTTACTTTATGGCCGTTGCTGCCGCCCAAGAAAAACTGCAAAGCAATCATCCCAATAGCTTAAGCCATGCCAACAGTTTTAATCATGCTAAAGTTGCTGCTGGCGCCTTAATTGCCGCACAAACTAAAACAGAGTTCCAGGTTACAAAACCCACCGCTTATGCCATGGCTGCAAGCTTTGCGGCAGCGTGTGCCATTGCCGGTAGTTTGTTGATATTTAATTTGCAACAACCAACAGCCCATATTGCCAGTGCACAAACTCCGACTCAAGCAGCGATTCCGCAAATGGTGGCAGCAGAAGCAATAGCTGACCCGCATCAAACTGCAGCGCTGATGGCGCAAATAGAACAAATGCGCCATGGTAATTGCCAGCTAATCGAGGCGATACAATTGCCTGACAGCCAAAAAGGTATTTATTTGAATATGGTGGTGAATGGTCAAGTGTCCACCAACGCGCAAGAGCAAGCCATTGCGTTGGATTTATTGAGCAAAACACGCTGCAATTACACGCCTATGCTGATGGCTAACTCAACTGGTTAGCAATAACCCTGTTTAATACAATAACTATTGTATAGCGACTATACTGTCTAGTATAATCAATACATGTCTGCCTTACGAGAAAAAATATTAAGCACTGCCAGCTACCTGTTTCAAACGCAGGGCATCAACTCGACTGGCGTAGATAATATTGTGGCCGTGGCTGGCACCACCAAAATGACGCTGTATAAATACTTCCGCAGTAAAGAAGTGCTTATTCTAGAAGTGCTTGAAAAGAACCAGCAGGATTTTCAAACATGGCTAGATAGCAAATTAGCCAGCAGCAAAAAATCTAGCGACAAAATTCAGCAGTTATTTGATTATATTGAAGAATGGGTAAGCTCTCCAGCGTTTATTGGTGTCGGCTTCATTAAAGCTTCAGCAGAGTTCCCCAACGAACAAGATCCTATTCACCAATTATCATCACAACAATCGCGGGAATTTAGGCAATTTATTAGCAAACTCGCGACCGAAGCCAGCATTAAAGATGCCGATGGTTTAGCGTTGCAACTTTCACTATTATTTGAAGGTGCAGTGCAGGCAGAACAAATGAATCGCGGTTCTGGCGCGGTGAAATACGCAAAAAGAGCCGCTAAAATTCTCATCAACGGAGCAGGCAAGATCTAACTAATAAGCTAAGTGCTTGCTTAAATCTAAGTGTTTACTTATGCAAACCGCCCTGTTTTAAACCACCTTCATTTAGCACGCCTGTAAGCCTTATAGATATTGGCTTACAGAGCATCAATTTTCTCTCGCGAAGTTGCATCAATTAAAACGCTGTATTTGCTTGCTATGCGCACCCTCACTACAAGATAATAACGTTTTCGAATAATAGATAAGAATTATGCATACCCTCATCTGCGGCTCGCTTGCTTATGACACCATCATGGTGTTTCAAGATCAATTTAAAAACCACATTCTGCCAGACCAAATTCACAAGCTCAGTGTGGCATTTTATGTGCCAGAAATGCGCCGCGAATTCGGTGGCACCGCAGGCAACATTGCTTACAATTTAGCGTTGCTTGAAGGCAAGCCACTCATCATGGCCACTGTGGGTGAAGATTTCTCGCCATATACTCACTGGTTAAATACCAATAAACTACGCACCACGCATATCAAACAAATTGCCAATAGCTTTACTGCACAGGCATTTATTACCACCGATTTAGATGACAACCAAATTACCGCTTTCCATCCCGGCGCAATGGTGGAATCGCATCGAAATAGCGTCAATGACGCAGCCGATGTGACGTTGGCGATTATTGCCCCCGATGGCCGCGATGGCATGTTTCAGCACGCAAAAGAATGTTTTGATGCAGGGATTCCATTTTTGTTTGATCCAGGCCAGGGCTTACCGATGTTTAATGGTGAGGAATTATTGCATTTTATTGAAATGGCGACTTACCTAGCAGTGAACGATTATGAATCACAGGTCATCCAACATAAAACCGGGCTGAATTTGGAGCAATTAGCTGCTAAAGTAGAAGCGCTTATTGTTACGCTAGGCGGACAAGGTTCACATATTTATGCAGATGGTCAACGTTTTGAAATTGCATGCGTTAAAGCCGATAACATTGTTGACCCTACCGGTTGTGGAGACGCTTATCGTGCAGGGTTGCTATATGGCATTAGCTATGGCTGGGATTGGCCGACTTGTGGCAGGTTAGCATCTACCATGGGTGCAATTAAAATTGCCAGCCGTGGCGGACAAAACCATAAGCCGAGCCGTGCTGATATTGAGGTAGTTTACACACAGGCGCTAGTGAATGAAGTTGGGTTGATTGAAGTGGTCGCAGCAGAAAAATTGGCATCGTAAAAATTGATCATTTATTGGAGTTAAAAATGAAAGTTTCAAAACTATTACTGCTTGCATTTGTTTCTTTATTTTTAGTGGCATGCGCTAGCTCAAACTCTGGCAGCGTATATAAACGTGACGATGCGCGTAAAGTGCAAACCGTTAAAACTGGTGTGGTTGAGAGCGTACGCACCGTGAAGCTAGAAGGTACTAAATCTCCTGTTGGTACAGTAGCGGGTGGCGCCATTGGTGGTATTGCAGGTAGCTCTATAGGCAGCGGCAGCGGCAGTGCAATTGCTGCTGTCATTGGCGCGGTAGCTGGTGGTCTGGCGGGTTCTGCTGCGGAAGAAGTAGTGACACGCAAAGACGCACTTGAAATTACCGTAAAATTAGACGGTGGCGCCATGATTGCCATCGTACAAGAAGCCGATGAAGCCTTTCAACCCGGCGACAGGGTGCGTATAGTAGAAAACGCAGACACATCACGCGTCACACACTAGACCTTTGCACTAGATTGATGCACTAAATATTAGTGTCATCATTTAGTCATCTGAATTTCATTAATTTTTCACGTTAGCCCCATAACATCTCTCCAAACTACAGGAGAGATGTTATGCATAAAAAGCAATTATCGTCGCAAACCAGCTCGGCACAGCACAGTGAGTTAGCGCAGTCACATACTCAAAGCCGCATCTATGTTAGCTTAGCCAGAAACGCCAGCGAAATTGCAGAAGCGCAACGCTTACGCTACAAAGTATTCGCGGAAGAAATGGGTGCTCAAATTGCCAGCGCCACTCACGCAAAAACCAGTGGCTTGGACGTTGATGGGTTTGATGCTTTTTGCGACCACCTATTAGTACGCGAAAGTGCTACCCACCAAGTGATTGGTACTTACCGAATCTTAAATCCAGAACAAGCCTTTCTAGCAGGGGGCTATTACTCTGCAGGCGAGTTTGATTTAAGCCGCTTAGCGCACCTGTCTAGCCGCACAGTAGAAGTAGGTCGCGCTTGCGTGCATCAAGATTATCGCAATGGTGGCACTATTGCCATGTTGTGGGCTGGACTGGCCAAATACATGCAAACGCACAACTATGAATACATGATAGGTTGCGGCAGTGTCCCCATCCGTGATGGCGGCCACCTAGCCGCGAGCTTGTATCACAAGCTTAAAGAGGATTATTTATCACCTGCTGAGTATCGGGTGTTTCCACATAATCCATTGCCAATTAGTGCGCTAAATAGAGACTTGCCTGTGATTTGTCCTCCCTTAATTAAAGGTTATTTAAGGCTTGGCGCTTACATTTGTGGCGAACCTGCGTGGGATGCCTCTTTCAACACAGCGGATATGCTGGTAATGTTACCGTTATCACACATTAACAGCAGATATGCGGCGCATTTCTTAAAATAATTTGCAACAAAACCACCTTCTAACTCGCTATTATCGAATATCGCGCATTTTTATTCACACCATTGTTGGCCTAATATTGGCGGCAGTAGTGTTGCCGCTCATTAGCAAAGGCAACAATCTTAAGCTAATCCAATGGTGGTGCGGTGGCTTGTTGCGTGCATTTAATATTAAAGTCATGCTCCACGGCCACCTGCCACCTGCAAGCACCAACAGCATCATGTTTGTGGCTAATCATATTTCGTGGTCAGATATTCACGCACTCAACAGTGTCATTCCTGTGCGATTTATAGCCAAATCTGATATTAAAAGCTGGCCTGTATTTGGTTACTTGGTCAGAAAAAGCAATACTATCTTTGTAGAGAGAGGTAAACGTCAAGAGGCAGGACGCATTGTAGAGCTTACCAAAGAGAGTTTATCAGCTGGTGACAACGTTTGTTTTTTTCCTGAGGGCACCACCACAGACGGCACAGGAATGAACAGCCATTGTCTGCAAGGCAAGCCAGCACTGCCTTTCAAGAGTAGTGTGTTGCAAGCAGCGATTGATGCAAATGCAAAAATTTGGCCAGTCGCCATCCGGTATAGCCACCCAGATGGTAGTATTAATACGCAAATGGCTTATGCTGGCGATACCACTTTAATTGAATCAATGCATAGCGTACTGAAGCAAAAAAATCCAACCGTGGCGCTGCATTTTTTAACACCCATCCGAGCCAGTGGAAAAAGTAGACGTGACTTAACCGAAGCAGCTTATGATGCGATTGTTTTAAAGCTAAACAGTATCTAAACTCAGCGAGCACTATCACGCCGGTCAGAATCTACCTGCGTAATTTCTCTAGTCTCTAAACACATCGCTGTTAACTGTCCACCCCACAAGCAGCCCGTATCCAATGCGTGAATATTATTGCGTTGGCGCAAGCCTAGCGCTGACCAATGCCCACAAATGATATGCGTAGCTTGCGATTTTCTATTTGGCACATCAAACCATGGCATATAGCCAGTTGGAATATCTGGCAGCTCACCCTTAAATGCAAACTCCATTTCGCCATCAGCAGTACAAACGCGCAAGCGTGTAAACGCATTAGTAATGATGCGCAGCCTATCCATGCCAGTAAAATCAGCTCGCCATTGCTTTGGAGTGTTGCCGTACATATTAGCCAAAAAATTGAGGTAATCGTCAGATTGCAACGCTGCTTCTACTTCGCGCGCGTGGGTAAGCGCATCTTCTAATGTCCATTGTGGCAACAAACCTGCGTGCACCATTGCATAACCGCCATGGGCATATCCATCTTGCGCAATCATCAGCGGCTGGTGACGCAGCCAGTTAAACAAGACACCACTATCATGTGCGTCAATACTTGGCTGCAAAGTATCACTCTTATGCGCTGGCTTTAGGCCGTGCACCACCGCAAGCGAATGCAAATCGTGATTACCTAGCACCGCTTTAAGAGATAGTTGATGTTGATAACACCAACGTAGCACATCAAGCGAACCGCTACCACGATTAATTAAATCCCCCACCAGCCATAAAGTATCGTGTTTAACGTTAAATTGCAGACGCGCCACTAGTGCCATAAAAGCGTGATAACAGCCTTGAATATCGCCAATTGCGTAAGTTGCCATAATAGATTGATTATACTGACTAATTGCCCTCAATAAAAAAGCCGCTTAATTAGCGGCTTTTAAAATCAACAATAATACTTATTTTGCAGTTTTAACAAATTTAAAATTAGCGCCTGCCCCATTGGCCATTTCTGCCACTGCGCTGGCTACTTCATCATCGGTTAAATCTGCATTACCGCCACGTGCTGGCATGCCGCGGATGCCTTCAATAGCATGCTTCACAAGTGTATCGTAGCCCAACGCAATACGGGGTGCCCATTGGCCTTTGTCGCCAATTTTTGGCGCGTTTAACATACCAGAGACGTGGCAGGCTGCGCAAGCGGCTTGTACTACTTCAGGACCAGACTTTTCCTCATGTGCGACGGCTACTGGTGCTACTTCTACCATTGCTTCTGGTTTAATATTTTGCTCTACATTCGCTACAGGCGCGGCAACCTCTTCAACAGGTTTAGCCATAATAATTGCAATAACTGTTGCTAGCACTAAACAAATGCCAAATATAATGACCATAGGTTGCAATGTGCTAGGGACTTGGCGCTGGTCGTTGTGGTTACTCATAAAATAATCCTAAAAAAATAATAAAAATAAAAATTGCTTCTGAACTTTATAGACAAATGTAAATATTAGGGCTGGTTATCAAAGTGACTTTGCTATAATGCGCTTGCTTTACTTTAATATTACCTAATTGCGCCCGTAGCTCAGCTGGATAGAGTGTTGGTTTCCGAAGCCAAAGGTCGTGGGTTCGACTCCCGCCGGGCGCGCCAGTTAATGTAACTAAGTTAAAGTTGAGCATCCACCTATAGCTTGAACATCCAGTAGTGATCTACAAGCAACGCTGCAAACAACAGTGTTAAGTACAAAATAGAAAACTTAAACATGCTACGTGCCAGCGTATCAGAATATTTGCGATACAAGCTTAACGCGTACCACATAAATACTGCGTTTAATAACGCGGCCGAGCCCAAGTAAATAAAACCACTCATGCGCATGGCAAACGGCATCAAGGTGACCGCCACTAAAATAATCGTGTATAACAAAATTTGTAAGCGCGTGTATTCCTCTCCATGCGTTACTGGCAACATCGGCAAGCCAGATTTAGCGTATTCTTCACGGCGATATAGTGCCAGCGCCCAAAAATGCGGTGGAGTCCAAGCGAAAATAATCAGCACTAAGATCCACGCTTCGGCCGAAACTGACCCTGTCACAGCCGCCCAACCAAGCGCAGGCGGCATGGCGCCAGACAGACCGCCAATCACAATATTAAGCGGCGTAGCAGGCTTTAAAAACACAGTGTAAATAACAGCATAGCCCACAAAGGTTGCAAGTGTGAGCCACATCGTGAGTGGATTCACGAAAACATACAAAATAGCGAGGCCAATACTGGCCATAATGCTGGCGAATATAAAGGTTTGTTTAGAAGTCACTTGGCCAGTGGGTAAAGGACGGCCGCGTGTACGCGCCATTTTGGCATCAATGGCTTGCTCGACCAAGCAGTTAAATGCTGCTGCTGCCCCCGACGCCATGCCAATGCCGACTGTAGCGGCAAGCAGTATATTCAGCGGCACCATGCTGGGTGTGGCTAAAAACATGCCTATCATGGCAGTAAACACAATCAACATAGTGACGCGCGGCTTGCATAAGGCGAGAAAGTTACTAAAACTTGATCTTGCAGTTTGCATATTCATTTCAGATGCAGCACTCATTTAATCCCTCTAGTTGAATCATTTTATGTCGCGCCCATTTTGCATCACTTAGCCTTCTGTGCGGTAATTTTTGAATTTAATACGACTACTGACATCAGCAATAAAGCCGCGCCCATATTATGCCCTACTGCTAGCGCAAGTGGAAGGTGCAGCACCAAATTAGCGATGCCTAAAACAATTTGAATCACCAATAAACCCAGCATAATGTGTGCAATTTTTTTGAGTTGTGGTTGCTTTAACAAGCTCAACCCTAACCAACCCAGATACACAAAAGTCACCAAGGCGCCGATGCGATGCGTCCACTGAATTGCCGTGTAGGCCCCTAAATGCAGGGGCTTTCCATCGTTGGCCACACCCAACTCGCGAAACCAATTAAACGCGTTACTAAAATCCATCTCAGGAACCCACATGCCATGACAAGTAGGAAAGTCTGTGCAAGCCAAGGCCGCATAGTTAGTACTTGTCCAGCCGCCTAAAAATATCTGCATAAATAACACAAGAATTGCACCACGCACCCAAAAGCGTATATTTTTCGATTGTACTGTATTAGTCATCACACCCCAATGCCGATGCGCTATCCAAGTGAGTATGGCCAGCGTACTCATACCACCGATTAAATGCGCGCTCACTATAATCGGCCGTAGCAGCAATGTCACCGTCCACATGCCTAGCGCAGCTTGAAATACGATAAGCGCCAATAAAAATGTGGGCAGCCATTTCGCTACTTTAATTTGGTCGCGCTTACGCCAAGCCTGTACAAATACGGCCAAAACTAGCAGGCCTAGCGCACCTGCCAGGTAGCGGTGTATCATTTCTTTCCAAGCTTTGCCATGCTCTACTGGCGAATCTGGGTAAGTTACTTGCGCATGCGCAATTGCACTTTCGCTTTGTGGCACTGTGAGCGTGCCGTAACAACCTGGCCAATCTGGGCAACCTAAACCTGCGTCAGACAAGCGTACATAAGCACCCAAAACAACCACACAAACAGCCAATAGTGTTGCCACTAGCACTAATTTACTAAACAATCGCATTTCTACTATTTCCTATCCGGCCCAAGAATTTTTAAGTAAGCGAGTTAAATCGCTACGCAGTCCTTTGGGATCAAATTTTTCAGGGTAACTCATCATCAAATTACCTATTGGGTCCACCAAGAATACACTAAACTCAGCACCGCCTTTAGCTGCATTGAATTCAGCTGAGAATTTCGCCATTTCAGTATCGGCTCCAGTTAGAATAATTAAATCTGGATATTTTTTTTGAATCTCGCCATATGCTTCACTACTAATACCCGCTGGTACCAATAACACAAGTTGTATGCGATCAATCTCTTTGTTCATTGAAGTGTGCACTTGCTTGAGCATGTGCACGCGCTCCGCGCACGGCGCTGTACAGCCCGTACTATCGATAGTCACAATACTCCAAATTTTATTCCACTGTTCAGGTTTAAATACTTTACCTTGTATATCTGTCAACGCTGGAATCTGTAAGCTTTTTGGTGGTTGAATCAAATTACCATAACTTTTACCGCTGGGTTTTAAATCAAAAAAATGCAATAAAACTGCCATGGTAAATGGCAGGATAAACACCAAAATTAGCAGATAAAATGTTTTTTTACTTCGCTCTGGTGGCGGATTTTGACCTAATTCAGACATGCAATTAACGCTCAACTTTCTTAATATTTAATACGATATATATCACTAACAAGGTAAGTGCAAAACCAAACCATTGGTAGGCATAACCCAAATGCATATTCACACGCTCGCCAGGTGTTGACCAGCTTCTTACAAATCCACCTGCATTACTCTTTGAGTTTAGGCGCACCACAAAAGGTTGCACCTTAAATGGCACTGATTTCGCATAACGCATCATATCTAGGTTTTGCCATACTGGCTGCCATTCGCCATCTGTCGTAGGTGGAGTATCCATAGTAAAAAACTTATTGGCTGGCAGGGCAATATCACCCTCTATCTGCTGGCTGCCCATTGGCGTACCTATTGTTGGTTGTCTAGGAGCCTCTCCTACACTTGCCGCTGTTCTAGCAACCCAACCACGGTTCACCAAGACATAAGTATCGCTACCCTCCACCTGCATCGGGGTCAATACATGGTAACCTGCCACTGTATTTTGTACTTGATTATCTATTAACAGTTGATAACGCGTGTCGTATTTTCCAATAAACTTTACCTGCTTATATCTCCAACTTTCTAAGGCCGTTATTTTAGCAGGTAGCGAGACAGCTGGCTCGCTTAACCTTGTATTTAGCTGTGTTTGTAGTCTGCGCCGTGTATCTGCCTTGTCGTATTGCCACATGCCCAATTTGACGCATAGTCCGAGCATAAGCACAGTAGCCAAAGTCAACCAAACATTCGGGCGAAATGTATATTTCAAACTTATTATCCTAATCTTCCTTAGCTGCGGCCATGAATGTAAATCTACTTAAATCCCTACTGATTAA
>JAABQZ010000041.1 GCA_011391175.1 Methylophilaceae bacterium
GTGCATTTGATAGGGCGTTTTCAGCAGTTGCAATCAAAGCCGCCAGTGATTGTGGACGTGGCACATAACCCGCACGCAGCGAAATCGCTTGCGCAAAATTTAAAATCTATCTCATGCGCAGGCAAAACGCTGGCGGTTTTTGGCATGTTGGCGGATAAGGATATTGCTGGCGTGATTGAGGCAATACATGATGAAATTGACGTTTGGTATTTAGCAGATATACATAGCGCGCGTGGAGCTACAGCACTTACTTTACAAAGTATTTTAATTAAATCTGACAATATTAAAAATGACAGCAAAAAGCCTATTCATATGTTTAAAGATGTGGCTGCGGCACTGGCTGTCGCCTGTCTCGATGCAGATAAAAATGATAGAATAATCGTATTCGGTTCGTTTTACACCGTGGCAGATGCGATGGCTGCAAAGCAGTCCGCGAGCGAGTAGTTAAAGCTTGTAAATCTGATAGCGTGTCTTTATATATATCAAAGTGATATTAAAGTGAGTAAAAGGTAAATCATGCAAAGAGAGCCAGCAGGCGATTTAGAGTTAAATTTAAAAAAGCGTGCGCGCCGCCGCTTGGTGGGCGCCATTGCGTTAGTGTTATTGATGGTGATTGTGCTGCCGATGATACTAAAAGACCGTGCCGCAATTACCCCTGCTGAAAAAATCACCATCACACTTCCTAGTGAGCAAGCGCAAAATGTACCATCAGATTTTGATTCAAGTATTGTGCCAGATGAACCAGCTAAGGCAGGCATTGATGAAGCTGAGCTTGAATCTGTGCCTGAGAAAGAAACCAATATAGCAACTAATGCGGATGCTGAAGCCGCTAAACCAGTAAAGAAAGAGTCAGCAAAGGAAATAGCTAGCACCAAGTTTTACGTGCAAGTGGGCGTGTTTTCAGATGCAGCGAATGTGAAGCAACTGCAAACAAAATTAAGCGATTTAGGCTATCAATCACAAACCGAAAAAATAAGCACTGATAAAGGCCAAAAAATACGCTTACGCACACAAGTGTTTGGCGATAGAAACGAAGCGGCGATTGCCCTAGAAAACATTAAAGACGCTGGCCTCACGGGCATGGTAGTCAGTCAGTAATGCCTGCAAAAATCAAGCAATGACCAGTTTTGATTACATCGTTTTTGTCATTATTGGTATCTCTATTATAGTCAGCATGATGCGCGGTGCTGTGCGTGAATTGCTGGCGATTGTGGGTTGGTTGGTGGCTATTTATGTCGCTAAAACTTACGCCACACAACTTATTCCGTTGCTACCGCCAGATATTCCAAGTGAGGCTTTAAAGATTCTGGCAGCGTATATTATTGTTTTTTTTGGTGTTTTGTTGGTGGCAAGTTTGCTCATTATTGCGCTATCTAGCTTAATTAAAAAAATCGGCTTGAATTGGTTAAATCGTGGTGTAGGTGCGGTGTTTGGTTTTGCGCGCGGCTTGTTGATTGTGTGTGTGCTGGTTTTTTTGGCTGGGCTGACTAGTTTGCCTAAAGATGAGCGCTGGACCAACGCGATGTTTAGCTCTCCACTAGAAGCATTGGTAAAAAGTATGTTGCCGTTTGTGCCGAAAATGGTCGCAAAACATGTTAGTTATGATGAGTAAACGTGTAATTAGTAAAAGTACCAAGAGTAAAATATGGTTTAATAGCGAAACCGAATGAGGAACATAAATTTATGTGTGGTGTAATCGGCATCGTCGGTAAAAATCCAGTTAACCAGCTGCTGTACGATGGCTTGCTGGTGCTACAGCATCGTGGGCAAGATGCTGCAGGCATTGTTACCTGCGATGGAAACACGTTTTTTATGCATAAAAACAATGGCTTGGTGAAAGATGTATTTCAAACTCGCCATATGCGCAGTCTCGTTGGAAATGTTGGCATCGGCCATGTACGTTATCCCACCGCGGGCTCATCTAGTGCCGCCGAGGCACAACCGTTTTATGTGAACTCGCCATTTGGTATCGTGTTAGGCCACAATGGCAACCTCACCAATTCTGAGCAGCTGAAGTCTGAAATGTTCCGCCAAGATTTGCGTCACATCAATACCAGTTCGGATTCTGAAGTGCTGCTGAATGTGTTGGCGCACGAAATTGAAAAAACCTCTAAAAACGCAGTACTTAATACCGATATGGCGTTTGACGCTGTAGCTGGTGTGCATCGCCGTTGCAAAGGCGCGTATGCAGTAGTAGCGATGATTGCCAATTTTGGTTTACTAGCGTTTCGTGACCCGAATGGCATTCGCCCATTGGTCATTGGTAAGCAAGAAACCGACAAAGGCACTGAATATATCGTGGCCTCAGAAAGCGTAGCGCTAGATGTACTGGGCTTCAAAATGATGCGCGATGTGGCACCTGGAGAAGCTATATTTATTGATATGGACGGTAATTTGTTTAGCCGTCAATGCGCTGATAACGCCAAACTTAACCCCTGTATTTTCGAGTATGTGTATTTGGCAAGACCGGATTCAGTGATTGATGGCATTTCAGTGTATCAAACCCGCTTAGACATGGGCGTTAGCTTGGCCAATAAGATTAAGCGCGAATGGGCTGATAAAAAAATTGACGTGGTGATACCAATCCCCGACACCAGCCGGCCAAGCGCTCTGCAAGTAGGCATTAGCTTGGGATTAGATTATCGCGAGGGCTTTATTAAAAACCGCTACATTGGCCGTACTTTTATTATGCCGGGTCAGGCTTTACGTAAAAAGTCAGTCAGGCAAAAACTCAATCCAATCGGCATTGAATTTAAAGGCAAAAATGTTTTGTTGGTGGATGATTCAATCGTGCGCGGCACCACGTCGCAGCAGATTGTGCAAATGGCGCGTGATGCAGGCGCCAATAAAGTGTACTTTGCTTCAGCGGCCCCACCAGTGCGCTTTCCCAATGTGTATGGTATCGATATGCCAAGTCGCGATGAGTTGCTTGCCACAGGCCGCAGTGATGAAGAAATCTGCAAAGAAATTGGTGCCGATGCGCTGATTTATCAAGACTTAGATGATTTGGTAGGCGATATTAAGCTTAGCAATACCGCGATTGCGGACTTTGATTGCAGTTGTTTTGATGGCAAATATGTCACCGGGGATGTAGATGCTGCTTACTTGAATCGCATAGAGTCTGCGCGCGGCGATGCCAATAAAAAGCAAAAACCTGCTAATGCCAGCACACAAATGGATTTAAATTTAATTGATGCCGAAGAAGATGCAGAGGAAGTTTCTGCAGTATAAAAAAGTTTCACACTTAAAAATTCTTGAAGAACTAAAAAGTGCTTGACCCAAGGTTTAGTTAGGCATAATATGAAATTGCGCTGATTTGAGTGGCCAACTTTAAACAAAGCCTTACTCAGCTTGCGAGCGCATAATAAATTCTGCTAAAGCGAGGTAAAAAAGAACCCGTTTTGGCGTAAGCTTCAACGGGTTTTTTATTGGGCAAAATATAAGTCCAGAAATGTGAGCGTTATGACTAACAAACAATATCATGCTGAAACATTGAGTGTGCGCGCAGGTAGCGAAGCGACTGAGTTTGGCGAGAATTCTGAGGCGCTATTTTTAAACTCTAGCTTCCGTTTTAAAAGCGCAGCACAAGCGGCAGCGCGTTTTGGGGGACAAGAGCCAGGTAATATTTACTCGCGCTTCACCAACCCAACAGTGACAATGTTTCAAAATAAATTGGCGGCGCTTGAAGGTGCCGAACAATGCGTGGCCACCTCTAGCGGCATGTCGGCAATTTTAGCTTGCGTGATGGGCTTGTGCAGTGCGGGTGACCACATTGTGGCGTCGCGCAGTATTTTTGGTACGTCGGTACAGCTGTTCAGCAATATCATGGCGCGCTGGGGCTTGCTAGTCACCTATGTTTCACTGACTAATCCTGCCGAGTGGCAAGCTGCAGTTACGCCAAAGACCAAACTATTTTTTGCTGAAACACCGTCTAACCCGCTTACTGAGGTGTGCGATATTGCCGCCTTGGCAAACATCGCCCACAACGCAGGCGTGTATTTAGTCGTAGATAATTGCTTTTGTACACCTGCAATTCAGCGTCCACTAGATTTAGGTGCGGACATTATCATTCATTCTGCCACTAAATATATTGACGGACAAGGCAGATGCTTGGGTGGCGCAGTGTTGGGGTCTAAGGCCTTAATGGAGCCTGTGTATGGTTTCTTACGGACGGCTGGGGTCACGATGAGCGCGTTTAACGCTTGGGTGTTTTTAAAAGGTTTAGAAACCTTGCATGTTCGGATGGAAGCGCACGCCCGTAAAGCCTTAGCGCTAGCGACTTGGCTTGAAAAACAGCCGCAAGTAGCGCGTGTATTTTATCCAGGGTTAGTATCACATCCGCAGCATGTCTTAGCTTTAAAACAGCAAACCAGTGGTGGTGGAATAGTGAGTTTTGAAGTGAAGTCGAAGGCTGGTCAAACGCAGCAGCAGGCGGCTTGGGCATTGATAGATGCAACACAACTGATTTCGATAACCGCTAATTTGGGTGATGCCAAGAGCACCATTACTCACCCAGCCACCACTACGCATAGCAGAGTTTCTGCAGAGGCGCGCGCCGCAGCAGGCATACAAGATAACTTGGTGCGCATTGCGGTGGGACTAGAGCATGTAGATGATTTAAAAGCAGATTTGAGTTTACTCGCTAAGTAAAGGCAAACAAGTAAAGACAAACTATATAAAGGCTATTTATGCACACCAGTATTTATGCAGGTTTATGTGGTTTACTGATGGTTTGGTTAGCGCTGCAAACGATTAAACTGCGCCGTGCAAATCGCGTTAAATTAGGCGATGGTGGTAATTTTGTATTGCAAAGCGCGATACGAGCCCAAGGCAATTTCGCAGAATATATGCCGATTGTACTGATATTGCTGTTTCTATTAGAATACAACGGCATGTATTATTTGGTGATTCATGCCGTTGGAATTGCATTTTTAACCGGACGCTGGATACATGCGCAAGGTTTACTGACAGATAATTTGCGTTATCGCATGCGGGGTATGGGCTTTACGCTGACTATTTTAATTGGTTTGGCAGTGGTCAATATTTTACTAGCAGTACTTCATCTAATAAAAAGCTAGATATATTAAAAAGCGAGTACTTTACAGTTATGGCAGTATTGAGATTTGCTGCTCAATTTGATCAAGCATCTCATAGCGCTTGCGGTACATACTACGTTTTTTTGAATCAATCTCAGTTAAATCTCTATAAGGGGAGCTGGCTTTAAGATAGTAAAAGCCATCATCGCCAGCAATACCTTCATTGTCTTTCCAAATTTCATCATAATTAGTATTGCTTAAACTCTTAGGTGCGGATTTAAAATAGGGATGCCAATGATGGCGGTGCATTTGGTCAATCGCTAAAATTTTAGTGGCACCGATGCGTCTTGCAATCCTCCGTAACATCGCAATTACAAAGCTACGTGGTCTTAAGCCATTAAAATTTTTGGTCAGTTCCTTAATGATTTCGAGCGAATTTTCGCTAGGCACGCCGCTATGTATGCCTTGAATGCCGCCAATATATAAGACCATTTCATTATGGTGATAGCCTAGACTAAATGCCACTGACATAATTCTTAAATCATTTTGAAAAATATTCAGCACAACTTCACCTTCGCGTACAAACCAACGCGGCTTATCCAACACGATGCTAGCGTTGGGGGCAAATGTGTTTAAGCTGACTATTTCTTTTGGCAGGCCATCCGAGACATCAAGAAATTTTGGCATGCCTTTTAACAGAGTGTAATGGCTGGTGATGCAAGAAAAACGTTTAGAGGCATTCCAATCTTTATGGATATATGGCCACACCAAATTACCTAACACACTAGGTTCTAATTTGAGAATGTGCCCGTAACCCAACTGGTTAATTTCTTGAGAAAACGTTTCTAATAGCTGCTTATTTTTTTTTGCTTTTATATAGAAAAGCAATTGGTAGAAAATGGCATCAATATTATTTGATGGATAAATGTCTCTGCTTACTTTAACGAAGTGGTTAAAGCCGAGATAAGAAGAGGGTTTAATTTCGGTCGACATTATCGTTATAGTTATCATTATAGTTATGTTTCATCACATGATAAACGGTAATTGCCTACTTGTTAAGTAAGTAATTTTTACTCAATACTTAACGCATCTCTAAATCTATTTTTTACGAAAAATCCTCTCGTAGCGATTCTAATTGGTGCAGCGGGATTTCTGTACGTATAGTGTAATTGGGATGATCGCAGCCCAATATTACTTTTGCGCCATACTTAATCGCTTTTTTGGCGGCTTCGTTAAATTCAAAACGGCAAAAATGCACAGCACTGGTTTTGGTGTCTGTTTCACGTTCTAAATCTTCGTCCGATATTGCATATACGGGTTTGAAACCATCCACCTCAATGTAAGTTTTATCTTCAATACCAATCAATCGCGTTAGCGCAATTTTGCGCGCTTCTACATCGGTATACTCTATCAACATCGTCGCTTTCCAATTACTGCCATCTGGCACTAGCGGGGCGTAAGCTTCTAGCTCATCCAAAATCCCTTGTTCTTCAAACTGTTTTTCCACTCGCAAAATTTCTTGAATTTGGTAGCGAATCGTTAGTTCGGATTCAAATTGCATGGTCATATGTTCGCCCAATGCCACAGAGCGCCAGCGACGCACCGCCATAATATCGGCCTTATTTTCTTTGCGGTATTTGCTATAGGCTTCTAGCGTCATAATGTTGTCGCGGGTAATTGCCATGCTAGTTCCTTTTAATCGTTAAATCTTGTCGAGCGAAAATTGATGCCCTGCAGACCGAATGGACATTGGCTTGTAGAGCATGTAAATTAGTCAATGTATTCATGTGCAACTATTCAAGGCCATAAGCGATGCGCGCAAGGCTTAGTGGATGCGCCAAATCAGCAGATTTTTCGGCATTCACTAAGTTATTTTCATCCATTATCTGAGCTATATGGTGGCCGGCCAATTGGCAATCTGAGCTGATGTAATCGGGAGCTGAACTGGCCATTTGTTTCGCCACTGGCTTGCCAATTTTTTTTGCCATTTGGTGGTGCCCCAGTTTGACGCCATAAGTGCCAGCGTGGCCAGAGCAGCGCTCAATGGTGCTGACGGTCGTTTCTGGAATAAGCTTTAAAAACTCTTCGGTTTTTTTGCCAATATTTTGTACGCGACCGTGGCAAGGAATATGGTAACTAATTTTGCCTAGCGGCTTTTTAAAATCGGTTTTGAGTAAGCCATCTTTACGCCTTGCAATTAGGTATTCAAATGGATCCCACATTGCTTCCTGCACCAGTTTTGTGTCCACACAATCGGGGAACATCAATGGGATTTCTTGTTTAAACATGAGCGTGCAGCTTGGGATTGCACTCAATATAGCAAAGCCTTCTTTGGCGTATTTTGCTAAATGCGGGATATTGGCCTCTTTACTTTTAGCCACACTGTCTAAGTCGCCAAGCTCCAGTTTCGGCATGCCGCAACACTGTTCTTTATCCACTAAAACATAAGGGATTTCGTTATGGTTGAGCACTTTGATTAAATCATGGCCAATGCCCGGTTCGTTATAATTTACGTAACAAGTTGAATAAATGGCGACTTTTCCAGGGGTGCGTTCACCATCTTTCACCAAAAAATCTTCACTTTTTGCAGCGCCAGTTCTGAATTTTTGTGTGGCAAAGTTGGGTAACCACGCGTCTTTATCCACGCTTAGCGTTTTTTCCATGACATTGCGCATGAGCTTGGTGCTATTTATCGCGTTAATGGCCTGTACCACAACTGGAATACCTGCAAATTGACCATGCACATCGGTTGATGCTAATAATTTTTCACTAAAACTGACTTCTCCCTTTTTAAATTTGATGGCTTTGGCTCGCAACATGGTATGAGGGAAATCTAAATTCCACGCGTGCGGTGGCGTATAAGGACATTTGGTCATGTAGCATAAATCGCACATGTAGCATTGATCGACCACTTTCATGAAGTCTTTTTTATCAACGCCTTCGACTTCCATAGTGGGGTTGTTATCCACCAAATCGAACAGGGTTGGGAAGCTATTGCACAAGCTTACGCAACGGCGGCAGCCATGACAAATATCGAAAATGCGCTCAAGCTCGTGGTTGAGCTTTTCTTCGTTATAAAAATCATGGCTTTGCCAATCTAGGGCGTGGCGGGTGGGTGCTTCTAGGTTGCCTTCACGACTCATATTTTCACCTCAATTTTTTGTAAGTACATATTAAAACGGGCTAGATTTTTTTACAAATGCTAACCCGCTTGGTATGTGCTTATAAAGCTTAATCTACAAGTTCTGCCAATGCTTTCGCATAACGGTTTGCGTGGCTGCGCTCTGCTTTGGCCAGTGTTTCAAACCAATCTGCAATTTCATCAAAGCCTTCTTCACGCGCCATTCTGGCCATGCCAGGGTACATGTCGGTGTACTCGTGCGTTTCGCCTGCTACTGCGCTCTCAAGATTTTGACGAGTAGGTCCAATTGGCAAGCCAGTGGCTGGGTCGCCAGAAGCTTCTAAAAACTCTAAGTGGCCGTGTGCATGCCCAGTTTCGCCTTCTGCAGTCGAGCGAAATAGTGCGGCAACATCATTTTGGCCTTCAATATCTGCTTTGTTTGCGAAATACAGATAGCGGCGGTTGGCTTGTGACTCACCTGCAAAAGCGTCTTTTAAACTTTGCTCAGTTTTTGATCCTTTTAGTTGCATGTTGATCTCCTTTGGTTGACATTCTGATGTACAGGCAACAATAGCTACCCGAACATAGCATAAATATTACGCCTAAATTCACCATGGTCTAGTTGATTATTTTTATGATGATAATAAATAAAATTAATTGAAATATATATTTCAATGATTATTTTTATAGATTAAATTTTAGCCAGATTTAGCCTCAATATTTATCAATAAATCCTCTGTTTTAAAGCTGAATTAAGCGTGTTATATAGGTTTAAACATGTTAGAATTTGGCGATAAAAATGCATGATAAAAGCAATGTGAACTAGAGTTGCTACCACATCAAAATATGATTAAACATATTGATTAAATAATCGTCACGGAAATATTAATGGATCAATTCGCAAAAGAAACCCTCCCCATCAGCCTAGAAGACGAGATGCGTCGCAGTTACCTAGATTACGCCATGAGCGTGATTGTTGGACGTGCGTTGCCTGATGTGCGTGATGGCTTAAAACCAGTACATCGCCGCGTGTTGTTTGCCATGCACGAGCTGAGCAACGATTACAATAAACCTTATAAAAAATCTGCGCGTATTGTGGGTGATGTGATTGGTAAATATCATCCGCATGGCGATACAGCGGTATACGACACGATTGTGCGAATGGCGCAGGATTTCAGCCTGCGTTACATGTTGGTTGATGGTCAAGGTAACTTTGGCTCGGTGGATGGCGATAACGCGGCGGCAATGCGTTATACCGAAATTCGCATGGCAAAAATAGCACATGAATTATTGGCAGATATCGACAAAGAAACCGTTGATTTTGGTCCTAACTATGACGGTAGCGAGCATGAGCCGCTCATCATGCCAGCGCGTATTCCTAACTTGCTGATTAACGGCAGTAGCGGTATTGCGGTAGGCATGGCGACGAATATTCCACCACACAACTTGAATGAAGTGTTGGATGCCTGTTTTGCATTGCTTAACAATCCCGAAACTGGTGTTGAGGAGTTGATTGATTTAGTCCCCGCCCCAGACTTTCCAACAGCTGGCATTATTTATGGCACAGTAGGCGTAAAAGAAGGTTATCGCACTGGCCGTGGTCGTGTAGTAATGCGTGGTCGTACGCATGTGGAGGATATGGATAAAGGTAGTCGACAAATGTTAATCGTCGATGAGTTGCCTTACCAAGTGAATAAAAAAACTTTCGTTGAAAAGATTGCTGAGCTGGTTAACGAGAAAAAAATAGAAGGCATTTCTGATTTGCGAGATGAGTCAGATAAATCAGGCATGCGCGTGGTGATTGAGCTGAAGCGCGGCGAAATTCCTGAAGTCATTTTAAATAATCTATACAAACAAACCCAGCTGCAAGACACGTTTGGTATGAATATGGTGGCGTTACTAGATGGCCAGCCACGCTTGTTGAATTTAAAACAAATGTTAGAGGCATTTTTACGCCATCGTCGTGAGGTGATTACCCGCCGCACTGTATTTGAGTTGAAAAAAGCGCGCGCGCGCGGTCATGTGTTAGAAGGTTTGGCAGTGGCATTAGCAAACGTAGATGAAATGATTGCGCTGATTAAAGCTGCACCCACACCACCAGAAGCCAAAGTGGATTTGATGGCCAAAGTTTGGAAATCTGGTGTAGTGGAAGAAATGCTAAAACGCGCCGCTATGGAAGCTTCTCGTCCAGAAGGCTTAAGTGTGGATTTTGGCTTAACACCAAAAGGCTATAAATTGAGTGATGTGCAAGCGCAAGAAATTTTGCAAATGCGTCTGCAACGTTTAACTGGCCTAGAGCAAGACAAAATCGTCAGTGAATATAAAGAAGTGATGGATGAAATTGCTGATTTGCTAGATATTTTGGCTAACTCTACACGGGTAACTACCATTATTGGTGATGAGCTCACTGAAATTCGCAAGCAATTTGGCGACAAACGCCGCAGTGAAATTGTTGAGAACACACAAGACCTCAGTTTAGAAGATTTAATCACACCGCAAGATGTCGTCGTCACGCTATCTCATACCGGTTATGTGAAATCACAGCCACTTGATGAATATCGCGCACAACGCCGCGGTGGGCGTGGCAAGCAAGCTGCACCAACCAAAGAAGATGATTTTATTGATAAGATGTTTGTGGCGAATACGCACGATTACATTTTATGCTTCTCAAGCCGCGGTCGTGTCTACTGGCTAAAAGTGTACGAAGTGCCGCAAGGCAGCAGAATTGGGCGTGGCAAACCTATTGTCAATTTGTTCCCGTTAGAAGAGGGCGAGAAAATTAATGCGATTCTTTCGGTAAAAGAGTTTGATGAAAATCACTTTATTTTCATGGCAACGGCGCAAGGTACAGTGAAGAAAACCGCATTAAGCGAATTTGCTAATCCACGTAAATCGGGCATTATCGCGATTAACTTAGATGAAGATGACTATTTGATTGGCGCAGAAATCACCAACGGCTCAAATGATATAGTGCTGGTTTCTAATGGCGGTAAAGCGGTGTGGTTTACTGAAAATGATGAAAAAAATGGTGTACGCCCAATGGGACGCGCTACGCGTGGTGTGCGTGGTATGAAATTGGCGGCCAAACAACAGGTGCTTTCATTGCTAATAGCTGATAACGATCAACAAACGGTACTAGTTGCTACAGAAAATGGCTACGGCAAACGCACCGTGCTTGCAGATTTCCGCCATTCTGGCCGCGGCACACAGGGCGTTAAAGCGATTGCAATTAGTGAGCGTAATGGTTTGGTTGTCGCTGCTAAACTAGTGAACGAAGATGATGAAATTATGCTAATCACCACCGGTGGCGTATTGATCCGCACCCGTGTAAAAGAAATTCGCGAGCTGGGTCGGGCGACGCAGGGGGTGACACTGATTAACTTGGGTGAAGGCGAAAAATTATCCGGCCTTGAAAAAATCGTTGAAACTGATGATGAAGAGTGAATTAATTTAAAAAGACCTAAATTTAAAAAAACTTAAAATTAAATAAGGAAAAGTAAGCAATGACTAAGATCTACAATTTTGCCGCTGGACCAGCAGTGTTGCCAGAAGCAGTATTACAACAAGTACAGACAGAACTGTTAGATTGGCATGGCGCAGGCATGTCAGTGATGGAAATGTCGCATCGCGGTAAAGAGTTTATGAGCATTGCGGCTGAGGCTGAAGCGGATTTACGTGAACTGATGAATATTCCTGCTAATTACAAAGTATTATTTTTGCAAGGCGGCGCATCAGCGCAATTCGGCATGATTCCAATGAATTTGCTACGTGGCAAAAAAACAGCCGATTATTTAAATACTGGCGAGTGGTCAAAAAAAGCCATTGCAGAAGCAAAAAAATTCTGTGAAGTGAACGTAGTTGCAAGCTCCGCCGATAAGAACTTTAGCTATGTGCCGCAACAATCTGCTTGGAACCTCAATGTTGATGCGGCTTATGTGCATTACACGTCTAACGAAACCATTGGTGGCGTTGAAATGTTCTGGACCCCGGAGGTAGGCGCTGTGCCTTTAGTGGCCGATATGTCATCGCATATATTGTCACGTCCTGTAGATGTGGCTAAACATGCGCTCATTTATGCAGGCGCGCAGAAAAATATTGGGCCAGCGGGTTTGACAATTGTGATTGTGCGTGATGACTTGATTGGTGAAACACTGTCTGGCACGCCGAATATGTACGATTATAAAGTGCATGCAGAAAATGATTCGATGTATAACACACCACCCACTTTTGCCATATATGTAGCGGGCTTAGTGTTTAAATGGCTCAAAGCCAATGGCGGCTTAGCGGCGATGGAAAAAATCAATATTACCAAAGCCAACATGTTGTACGATTATTTGGATGCTACCGATTTTTACCACTGTCCAACTGCTAAAGAAAATCGTTCGCGCATGAATATCCCTTTTACGCTTAAAAATGAGGCGCTAGATGAGGAGTTTTTAAAACAAGCCAAAGCGCTAGGTTTGGTGCAGCTTAAAGGTCACCGGTCAGTTGGTGGTATGCGTGCTTCTATTTACAATGCCATGCCAGTAGAAGGTGTAAAAGTGTTGGTTGCGTTTATGAAAGAGTTTGAAAAAAATAATAGTTAAATTCACTTTAGTAAATTAACAATAGAGTGAATTAAACATAAGTAAATTATCCATCGTAAGCTAAATGGGGGGATGCAGTTTGAGTAAATATCAAGTACTGGTTCTAAACAAAATAGCATCGCTAGGTACCAAGCGATTACCCGCAGAGCAATATGAAGTAGGTAGCGAAGTAACCAAACCAGATGCCATTTTAGTGCGATCTGCCAAAATGCATGATATGCAAATCCCCCCCAGCGTGCAAGCCATTGGCCGTGCCGGTGCTGGCACAAACAATATTCCGATTGCTGATATGAGTAAACGTGGCGTGGTGGTATTTAACACGCCAGGCGCTAATGCAAACGCAGTAAAGGAATTGGTGCTAGCCGCTATGCTTATCGCCGCGCGCAATATTGGGCCTGCTATGCGCTTTGTTGCAGGCCTGCAAGGTGACGATGCTACTTTATCTAAGGTGGTGGAAGAGGGTAAAAAGAATTTTGTAGGAATAGAATTGCCGAATCGCACGCTGGGTATTGTGGGTTTGGGTGCGGTGGGTGGCATGGTGGCTGATACCGCGCTTAAACTTGGCATGAAAGTGTTGGGCTATGACCCTGAAATTACCGTGGACGCGGCTTGGCGACTGTCTTCAGATGTAAAGCGAGTGCTGGGTGTGGATGACATCTTTAAGCATAGCGATTTTATTACTTTGCATGTGCCACTTATTGACGCTACAAGACATTTGGTAAATGCTGAGCGTATTGCCATGATGAAGCAAGGTGCAGTATTGATTAACTTTGCACGCGAAGGTGTCATTGATGAGCAAGCAGTGCTAGATGGCTTAGATAGCAAGAAGTTACGCGCTTACGTGTGCGACTTTCCTACTGATCGTATGAAATCTCACCCCAATGTGGTGGCATTGCCGCATTTGGGCGCCTCCACGCAAGAAGCAGAGGATAATTGTGCCGTTATGGTGGTGGATCAGGTGCGTGAATACTTAGACAACGGTAATATCTCAAACTCGGTGAATTTCCCTGCTGTACACATGCCGCGAGAAGCGGCACACCGTATCGCGGTGGTCAGTGAAAATATTCCCAATATGGTCGGGCAAATTTCTACGGCCATGGCCGATGCAGGCATTAATATTCACAATATGGTGAATAAATCACGTGGCGA
>JAABQZ010000042.1 GCA_011391175.1 Methylophilaceae bacterium
GGGCCTGCGAAACCTTTCAATAAGTTAATACCACCAACAGCAACCGCTGGGAACAATTTTAAGAAGAAATAATCATCGGCATTGGCGGTCATAATCTCACTGCCTGTTGAAACACCAGGCAATAAACTCAGTCCAATTTTGCGGGAAAACAGGCCGAGTTCACTGGTATAGCCCGGGCTGACTGCAAATTTGCAGCCCACATCTAGAGAAGCCTGTGCGTCTTTTAAATTGCGCACAGTACCGCTACCCATAATCGCATCAGGCACATGTTTGGCGATTTGCTCCATGGCTTGCAGTGCGCAACTTGAGCGTAGCGTGACTTCTAACACGCGAATACCGCCTTCAAGTAACGCTTCTGCCATAGGCACGGCGTCTTCTACTTTATTGATGACGATAACTGGGATTACTGGGCCTTGTTTGGCTAAATCTAATGTGTTCATGTTTCTCTCTAAATATTTAATTCGATTTTTTAACTATTTGAATAATGCTAGCTGTTTCAAAATAAATTTTAGCAAGGCACTTGAGCGAATAAAGTACGTTTTAGTACGGCGAGCGAAAGTAACATAGCCAAAATTATATTTTCAAACAGCTACAACCAAGTGATTGCACCTTCTTCGGCTGATAGTACATTGCGCCGCATCCCACCAAACAACTCACGCCCTAAGCCATGCGAATTATTTTGACGCTTAATATCAGAAAGCTCTTCTACTTCTCGCTCGGCCCATTCGTCTTCATCTACTAGCACATTCACCATGCCCACCGTAGCGTTTAAACGAATAATGTCGCCAGTTCTTACTTTTGCTAAAGGGCCGCCAGCAGAGGCTTCTGGCGTTAAATGAATGGCAGCTGGAATTTTACCAGAAGCACCACTCATACGACCATCGGTAACAATCGCCACCATAAAGCCTTTATTTTGAAGCACAGCAAGTGGTGGCGTGAGTTTATGCAACTCTGGCATCCCATTCGCCTTAGGCCCTTGAAAACGAACTACTGCCACAAAGTCTCGCTCAAGCTCGCCGCGGTCAAACGCAGCTAATAATTCTTCTTGTGCGTCAAACACAATGGCAGGCGCTTCGATAATGTGCCTATCTTCTGGCACTGCAGAAATTTTAATGACGCTACGTCCTAAGTTGCCTTTAAGCAAGCGTAAACCACCGGATTCGCTAAACGGAAATTCTGCAGTGCGCACAATGGTTTCATCACTACTTTCTTTTGGCAGGTCTTTCCAAACCAATGTATCATTTTCCTTCACTGGCAATTTACCATAATCACGCAAGCCACCATAGGCCACGGTAAATACATCTGGGTACATATAACCTGCATCGATAAGCTCACGAATGACAAATGCAGGACCGCCTGCGGCTTGAAACTCATTTACATCTGCTTTGCCATTTGGGTAAACGCTTGCCAACAATGGGGTTGTTTTAGCCAAGTGATAAAAGTCTGTCCAATCAATCATAATGCCGGCTGCGCGCGCCACCGCCACCCAATGAATGAGGTGATTTGTTGAGCCGCCCGTTGCTAGTAGCGCAACCATAGCGTTCACAATCACGTGTTCATCCACTAGCTTACCGATAGGCGTAAATTGTGCTTGCTTGGTATTTGCTAGTACCATTTTCACAGCTTCTCGCGTCAGTAATTCACGCAAGCCCTCATGTGGATGCACGAATGCCGCACCTGGCACATGCAAGCCCATCGCCTCTAAAAGCATTTGGTTACTATTGGCGGTACCATAAAAAGTGCAGGTGCCTGCACTATGATAAGCAGCAGATTCACTAGCCAGTAACTCATCACGACCAACTAAGCCTTGCGCATATTTTTCGCGCACTTTACTTTTTGCCGTGTTATCTAAGCCTGTAGACATTGGTCCAGCAGGCACAAACACGCAGGGTAAGTGACCAAAATGCAATGCACCTATTAACAAACCCGGCACAATTTTGTCGCATACGCCAAGTAATAGCGCCGCATCAAACACATCATGCGAAAGCGCAATGGCGGTACCCATGGCAATATTGTCGCGGCTAAATAACGACAATTCCATGCCTGGTTCGCCTTGTGTAATACCATCACACATGGCAGGTACACCACCTGCCACCTGCACAGTGGCCCCATGTTTACGCGCTTCATCTCGTAAAATTTCTGGATAATTCACATACGGCTGATGCGCAGAAAGCATCTCATTGTAAGCAGTCACAATCCCAATATTGGTCGCTTTTTCAGCCACTACCCGCAATTTGTCATTGACTGGCATGGCAGCAAACGCATGTGCCACATTGGCGCAACCCAAACGTTCGGCACCCTTTTTACGATTCAGCATCGCATCTACACGGTGCAGATATGCACTTCGCGTTGGGCGACTTTTTTCGATAATGCGTTCGGTAACTTCTACGTGTGATTGTTTCATAAGGATATCTTCAAAAACCTACAACCAAAATAAACTGCACTAGCCCGATTATCGCTAAATACAGGGGTTCCGTCAAATTTAACTCGGCTATTTTTAGCTTGGATTGTTTGGCACAAGCACCCTGCAGGCCGCATGGATATTAGTCTATAGGGCATGTTAGTTAGATTTTTGTGCTTTTATTATGTCTTATTTTCTGTTTTTTGTTTGGTAACTAGAATATTTTCTAGCATTAAGTACTCTAAATCACAGCCATAGAACATATTCAGCGCATCTGTCGGGCTGCAAATCATGGGCTCACCGCGACGATTAAGTGAGGTATTCAGCACCACCGCATTGCCACGTAGTTTCTCCAAGTGTTCAATCAATTCATAATAACGCGGGTTGGTCTCGCGCGTTACTACTTGCGCACGCGCAGTGCCATCTTCATGCACCACTTCGGGAATACGCGTGTTCCATGCTGGATTGACGTCAAAGGTAAATGTCATATAGGGCGCAGGGTGATTCGTTTGCAGAATATCTTCAGCCACGGTATCTAACATGCTCGGGCAAAATGGGCGCCAGCGTTCGCGGTATTTAATTTGTGCATTAATGCGATCGGCCACGCCAGGGTAACTCGGGTCACCTAAAATACTGCGGCAACCAAGTGAGCGCGGTCCAAATTCCATGCGACCTTGAAACCATGCCAGTGGATTACCTTCGGCTAGCAATTCAGCCGCTTTTTGTGGGAAATTCTCAACTTTTGTAAAAATAGGCTTATTCGGATGCGTCTCGCACGCAGCTACACACTCTTCACTGGCAAAACTTGGGCCTAGGTAAGCATGCTGCATTTTATGGATGGTTTCACCCGCCAAATGTGCAGCATAAGTGGCCGCACCCAAGCTGGTGCCGTTATCGCCAGAAGCTGGTTGTACAAACAGTTCTTTGACATTCGGCATGGCGATAATGCGTTGATTTAACTTAACATTGAGCGCAACGCCACCCGCCATGGCCACTTTGCCCGTTTCTTTAATGATATCGCCCAAATAATAATCAATCATTTGCAGGGCAAGGTCTTCTAACAGTTTTTGCACACTGGCAGCATAGTGAATATACGGGTCGTCAATCTCATCGCCACTGCGTTTTGGTCCCAGCCAATCAATGAGTTTTTGCGTGAAATAGTAACCTTTCCCATTTTCTTTATAGCGGCGTAGGCCGACCACATTGACATAGTCGGTATTGACGATCAGTTCGCCATTTTCAAACTTGGCCAAACGGCTAAAATCGTATTTACTGGCATCGCCAAATGGCGCCATGCCCATCACTTTAAACTCACCATCCAGCATATCAAAGCCCAGAAACTCGGTAAGCGCGCCATATAAACCGCCTAATGAATCTGGGTCATAAAACTCTTTAATTTTGTGGATTTTGCCATGCTCACCATAGCCAAAAAAAGTGGTGGCGTATTCGCCTTTACCATCGATGCCAACGATGGCGGTTTTTTCGGTAAACCCGCTTAAATGGTAAGCGCTGGAAGCATGCGCCAGATGATGCTCAACTGGCACAAACTTGGCTTTAGTTAAACCCAGCTCTTGCATCAACTTCAATGATTTATCACGGTTGCGGCGAAAGCGGCGATTGCCATTAAAGATGGCATCTAAAGCACGATCTGGTGCATACCAATAGCGCTTGGCATAATGCCAACGCGCGTTAGTGCTCAGCGGGATTTCGCCATACGGAAACGCCACAATATCCACTTGTTCGGGCTTGATGCCTGCTTGTTTTAAACAGAACTTTGCAGCTTCATAAGGAAATTTATTTTTAGCGTGCTTATCGCGAATAAAGCGCTCTTCTTCTGCCGCCGCAATAATTTTTCCATCAATTAAAATTGCCGCCGAGGCATCATGCCCGAGCGCGCCAGATAAGCCTAATACAATCATTTAGTCATTCTTTATTGGTTGCAATGCCTGCTTTAATCAGCATTGAGTCATCGGGGTATACCACTTTAAATGTCTTCACAAACGCATTATACAGGGCATTATCATTCTGCCAATTTTGCATAAAACGCTGTAAATCGCGCACATGCCCCCCAATATTGCTTTTGCGATGTTGCCGCATACTATCTAAATCAATCAGCACAGGCTGCGTGTCTTGCATTTTGATGTTGGTCGCTTTCATATCACCATGCGAGATTTGCAGTAAATAAAGTTTGTAAAAAAGCGTCACGATATTTTTTACAGCTTCCGCGCGTTTAGTTTTGTTTTGATTTTGGGCAAAATATTCTGCCACATCTAGCAAGTCTAAGTATTCCGCCAGAAAATAAGCCTTGCTGCGCAGGCCAAAAGTGCGTTGCTCATAGAGGGCAATCGGCTTGGCAGTGGCAATCTGTAAAATGGAGAGTCGGTGAGCATTGGCCCAAGAGGCTGCAGCACGACTAGGCCGAAATGCACGGCTGAGGCCATGCCAAAAACTCTTAATGTTGTAGCGTTTAACGACTATTTTTTTATTGTCAATTGCTGCAAGCGCTACAGTACACGTATTGCCATTTTTTAGCAGATTACTCGGCTGTATCAAAGCCTCTAATTCGGCCACATTCTTAGGTAGGTTCATATTGGCATCGCTGGAAGCCGCAATAAATAAGCGCTTCGAGGCAGTGATATTCACATCGGAGCATTGCCTAAACACTTTTTTATCTGCATAAGTGCTTGCTACTTTTAAGCGATGTTGAGTGGCCATGCTGGCCAGTTTTGTAGATTCAGCACGCGAATGTGTAGTTCTAGCAGCCGAGTACACTGCAACCAAATTCTGTTGCCATTTCTCTACATCCAACACATCAAATTTAGACCACAATACGCTCAAATTTTGCAAAGCCTGGCCATCTGACAAATGGCGGAATTGACGAATACCATCGCCATCTATGGTGTAAATCAATTTATCGGTGACTAAAAAATTCTTTAAGTACAAATCGGTTTGAAGTAAATTAGCATTGTGATGCTTGGCTACCTCAGCCGTTAATTTTTTGGCTAAAGCTAGGCGAGCCTCTTGACCTAAACTCAACCAGATTGCTTCTGCCGTGTCGGCAGACTTAATAGCCTCAAGCAATAGCACCTGTGAGTTTTTATCAGAAGTTCCACCCTGGTAAAGCAGAGATGGGGTGTCAATGTTAGCGTCCGACAAAAGCTTTACACCTGCAACATCGCGCGTTATGTATTTAGCAGCATCTGCACCCAAAAATAATTTGGCATATACAGATTTACCTTGCCACACTGCTTTGCATACTAGTCGCTTTTGGGGCACCACACGCACAACACGCTGGCAGTCTAGCGCTGTTTGGTTATTTAGTTGAAGCTGAAAATCAACATCGCTTGGCTGTGTAATTTCGTTAAGAAAATATACCATGCAAAATTGAAACGATTATTAAAAGACTAACTAAATACGCTCAAAAACTGCCAAGTGCATAGTCTTGATTAAATTGAACTCTGCAAAGTCTTTTACTAAGCGGTAACCCGAGTTTGCAAAATAGCCTTCAACTTCCTTTAAGCTAGTTGGAAACTTACGTAGTTTTCTACCCCCTAATCTTTCACGCAAAATTAACTTAACCTGCGTGTAAGAGTAAGGGCTAAAGTATGACATCACGACGTATTGCTTGGCTACGCGACACATCTCACTTACTGCGCGCTGACGGATAGCAGGTGTGGGGAAATGCTGAAACAAGCGAAAGCATACAACTGCATCAACACTTTTGTCTGTGTATTGCAATGCCTCAACATCTGCGAGATCAACAGTCATATTTAAACCTGCATCATTAGCATTTTTTTGTGCAATTTTAATCATTTCTGGTGACAAATCGCCTGCGCGCACTTTATATCCAAGGCTGGCTAAATGCAAAAAAACGCGTCCACCGCCACAAGGCAAATCGATGACTTCCAGGTTTTTTGGCACAATGCTAAAGGCACGCTCAATCAGTTTAAGCTCACTCGCATGTTTGCCCGCTTTGCGCTGCTGATAAATGCCCGCTTTTTTAGCATCATAATTGGTGCGAGCACGATAGGTATTGGGTTCTGTCATGGTTTAATTCTCTATAATAAATACAATTGTACTACTTTTGGCCTTGATACACTTTTTTGGCGGTGCCGTGGTTTTTTTGCCGCGATGAGCGCTTAACAATTAAATTGAGCAGCCACTTTTGATATATGTTTAATTTTTCCACCTGAAAATACTGCTTATAAAAACATAGCCGCGATGTTTTGCTCCAATATTTTGCATGGCGGTTTAGCGTAGATAAATCATAAAACGTACGCATCACAGGCAGCCATTTGGTGCGTGATTTTTCTAAATCTATTACCACCACATCGCGCTTACCAGCTTTATCTACAAACAAATGCTTAGGGTAAAGTGACCGATGTTGCACGCCCGCACGATGCAGCTTTCCAACAGTTTGTGCTACCTGAGCAATTAAACTACGCTGCTGTTTTAAGCTTGGTCTTTTGCTAGCAAAAGACTTTTCTGTCGCATCTTCTAATGATTGAAAGCCTGCCAGCTCTTCGGTCATCAAAGCTGCTTGCAGACTGCCGTTTTGTTGATGAAAGCCAAAAAAAATAGGTACCAAAGTGGGCACTTGCTTACTTGCCAAAAACCGCATCATTTTGAATTCAAATAAAAAAGTTGGCATACCGTGCAAAGGATGTAACCAAGTTTTACGGTTATGGTTTTCTTGCCGCTTTAGAAATACACCCAGCTTGACATTGTTGCTGGTTGATAAGTCTATACGTCCCACCCCACTCCAGCCTCCTCGACGTTCATTTGGGTCTTCAAACCAATCAACATGTAAATCCCATACCGCATCAAACGTTGTAATCTTATTAAGCACAAGGGTGGCTTGATGCCTTGGGGCGATGTAAACATCAGGTTTATGCAACAATTTCATTTTAAAAAACAATTTACCATTTGCTGCATTATAACAGCCAACGCCAGCTTTAAGCGCCCCAAAGATGACGTTACGCGCTTATCACGTATAATCTTACCTGTTATGCTATCAATCATCTTCAAACCACTTTCTTACTTACCATTGCGCATGTTACATGGTCTCGGCGCGGCTTTAGGCGGTGTACTTTTTTACTGTATGCTGCAAGCTAAAAAGCGCGCTTTATCTAATATCACACAAAGCCAATTAGCAATAAATCCAACAGATATAAAAGAGATTGCGCGCAAAAGCTTTGCTGAACTTGGCAAAACAATATTTGAAACGCCGATGATTTGGCAAAAAAAAGAGGCTGACTTATTGCGCCTAGTGCAGCAAATACATGGCTGGGAAATTGTAAAAAACGCCCTGCAAACTGGCAAGGGGATTATTTTTCTCACACCGCATCTAGGTTGTTTCGAGATTACTTCTATTTTTTACGGTAATCTACATCCCATTACCGTACTCTACCGTCCGCCAAAGTTAAAATGGCTGGAAGCCCTTATTATACGTGGTCGTTCACGCACTGGCGTAACGCTAGCAGCCGCAAATGCCAGCGGCGTGCGTAAACTATTGAAAGCGCTAAAACGTGGTGAAGCTATTGGCATTTTGCCCGACCAGATTCCTGCTGCAGGGGAAGGTGAATGGGCAGACTTTTTTGGCAAGCCCGCCTACACCATGAGCTTAGCCAGCAAGCTGGCAGAGAAAACGGGGGCGACTGTGATTATGGGTTTTGGCGAGCGCCTAGCACATGGCGCAGGCTACGCACTTCATTTAAGAAAAATAGACAGTATTGCCACACCCACCTTGCTGAATAAGGCGATTGAACAACAAATTACCCAAAAACCTAGCCAATATTTGTGGAGCTACAACCGTTACAAAGTAAGAAGCCACGCGCTTAAAAAACAGGTGCTGCAGGATAATTAGCTGCCTGTAGTAATGATTCTAGCCAATTGCCGATTTTTCTTTGGCTAATCGCTGTTGAAATTTTGCGCTGTTAAACTTGGAAAATAGCTTGTTCGCACGCGTCTCTACTTTTGCCCAGAAGGCAGCTGATTGTGGCAAATAATGTTGCTTAAATATGCCTAAATCTTGGGCATCTAAGCCGTTTTGCAACATCGAGAAATATAAACCTGCAATGTCTTTCATCACGGCACTCCCATTTGGAGATTGGCTTTGCAGCATGCGATGCAAATCGATTAAGTGCAAATCGTAATGATTGGCTAATGCGTTTTGACGGCTTAGCACAAAATGACATAGATAAAAATCTCGATGACACAAGCCAGCACTGTGCAGTTTGCTTGAAATGTCAGCCACAGCCGTCAGCATTAAGCGTTTAGAATCTTCAGGCACAGGGTAAGACTGGCTATCTATCAGCATTTCTTCCAGCGACACAATGTCGCCTAAATCTTCTGTTAATACAAAAGATTGCATAGTTGCAGGATTGCAGCCACGCTGGCCATAAGCCACTAATGGCGTGGTGGCAATGCCAATTTCACTTAGCTTTTGTATTGCACATACTTCAGTCATTGCGCCTAATATCGGCAGTTTTAAACTCAATAGGTTTTTAAAAACCTCACCCCAACCCACGCCAAAATGCTGTTTGATGAAGTAACTTTTTTTAGCCACGCCAACACCTTTGTTGGCAGTATTAAGGGTTATACGCATAGTTTTGCGCCCTGGTACATCGCGAAACGCTTTTCCACTCAATCGCATCATCGCATCGAACACATCGCCTTTTAAATGCGCTGAAATAACCTCTGGCACAGAAATCACTTGCTTAGACATGCTGCGCTTTCTTGGCTTCAGACCGTTTTTCATTAGCAAGTCGAATCAAAATCTTGGCTTCTGCACTACCATCATTTTCTTGCATGATTTTTTGCGCTTGTTTTAAACCATTATCCGCCCACATTTGCTTGTATTCGCTTGTGCGCATTTGTGCAAATAGCACATTAAAATTGGCTTGTTCAAACGGCATTTCGCATACCAAGCCAGCGTTGGCTTCACGCACGTAATGCGCATAGCCACAACTTGCCGTTACCAGCATTGGTGTGGCGCTGGCCATGCCTTCCAAAATCACCAGCCCAGTATTTTCACGGTAAGCTGGGTGAATGCACACATCGGCGCCTTGCATCAGTTGCGGGATATCTGGCCGACCTTTTGAAATCACTACGTTGTCCGTCACACCTAATTTTTTTGCCAATTTGGTAAATTGTTTAGGGTTGTCTTGGCCTACAGCAACCAATTTTGTAGTCGCGCGCAACGCATCTGGCAAAGCGCTTAACGCTAAAATTGCACGGTCTAGCCCTTTCATAGCAAAGCCGGACCCTGTCAGCAAATAGACGAAATCATCCGCAGCAAAATTAAATTGCTGACGCAAATAAGCGCGCATTTCGGCTTTGGGCTTTAAAGCAAAACGCTCGGGTAACAGACAAGGTGGAATATAATGAAAGCGCGCGTCTTGCGTGCCATACCAGCGCTGGAAATGGGGTTTCTCAGCCAACGAAACGGCTAAAATCTCAGTGCCAGATTCGCTAGAAAATACCGCCTTTTCACAAGCAGCAAACCACTTAAATCGCGGCAAAATTCGATACAAAAAACTACGCTGCTGGTGCGCTCGCTCAATAAAACAAGGGTCTGCGGCAAAGTGCGCATCCAAACCCGCCATGCGGTTGTAGCCAAAAATATAATCGAAACCCTCTGTTTTTGAAAAAGTCGCCTTTATAAATTTTTGATAACGCTGGTAATTGAACAGTCCTGTTTGCGGCAGCACATGCACTTTAATGCCAACTGGCGCCTCGCCCTGCCAGCTCATGGTAAACACTTCCACCGTGTGGTCACGTTTCAGTAGTTCATTCGCCGTGCGCAACATATCGCGCTGCATGCCACCAAACGGGAAGTATTTAAAAATAATAAATGCAAACTTCATGGCTTAATTAGACGTTTTTCAATACATGAAAAACATTAATTGTATGCGAAAATGTGGACTATGCCGCGTATTCTATTAGTTAAAACTTCTTCACTGGGCGATGTCATCCACAATTTACCAGTGGTGAACGATATTTTGCAGCATGCGCCTCAAGCGCATATTGACTGGCTGGTAGAGGAGTCCTTTGCTGATATTCCACATTTACATACTGGCATAAGCCATGTA
Organism: Methylophilaceae bacterium; assembly: GCA_011391175.1. Taxonomy (GTDB): domain Bacteria; phylum Pseudomonadota; class Gammaproteobacteria; order Burkholderiales; family Methylophilaceae; genus Methylotenera_A. Next base: position 10,495 of record JAABQZ010000042.1, read on the forward strand.
TTTACACTAGCTTTACGGCGTTGGAAAAAACATATATTTAGCCAAAAAACTTGGCAAGAAATTGCTGCGTTTAAGCAGTTCATCCAGCAGAATCAATATGATGCCATTATCGATACGCAAGGTCTGCTTAAAAGCGCACTGGCCATGCGTTGCGCGCGCGGCACGAAGCATGGTTACGATAAGCAGTCCATCCGCGAGCCACTGGCTAGTTACTTTTACGATAAAACCTATGCTATTTCTTATCAACAACATGCAGTAACGCGCAACCGTGCGCTTTGTGCGTTAAGTTTAGGTTATGCAATACCAACCGATGCGCCTGATTACGGCATGCCAACAGAACGCATGGCCATTCATCCGCATACTAGTGATTTGCAGTCTGATTATATGATTGCCTTGCACGGTACCAGCCGTGATAGCAAGTTGTGGCCAGTAGAGCATTGGACAGCGTTAGGCAAGCAACTCGCAATGCAAAACTTGAACATGGTATTGCCTTGGGCAAGCGATGCTGAACATGCGCGTGCAACAATCATTTCCCAGCAAGTACCCGACTCAGTCGTGTTGCCCAAGTTGAGCATTAGTGAACTTACAGGTGTCATTGCCAATGCCAAAGCTGCTGTTGGTGTCGATACAGGTTTATCGCACCTTGCCGCCGCGCTGAATATTCCTACCATTGCCATTTACACTGACACCAACCCTGCGCTCACAGGCGTTATGGCGGGAAAATTTGCACCAGCGGTTAACTTAGGCGGCATTGACAAAACTCCTAGTGTTGCTAATGTATTGGGTGAGTTTGAACAATTGAAGAATTAATCGTGGTTTGTACCCTATTGCTTAATTGACTGGAGAGTTTTTGAATGAAACAGTTACTTGTATTGTTGCTGGGCCTTTCTTTTGCGCCTCTGCTTTCTGCGGAGGGGCTGGATCTGAGTATCCCCGACTCGCCCACGGAATTAAAAAAGGTCATGGGTGACGATGCCCCATGCAAAGGTTGTGGCGTAGTCACAAACGTGCGGCAACTGGCTCCGGCCGCTAATCAGACTCCACCACCACAGGACTCAGCCTACGCTGTCACTTTTGCTGAGGCGACACGGGCACGCCCAGGGGATGACTTTGATTTGACTGGTGCTAGTATCAACACCTTGGGCGAATCGTCTGGAGGGCCTTGGCAGACTACAATTCGTTTCGACGATGGTTCCTATACCGCTCTTGAGAGTGAGACGCGGCCGTCCCTTCAGGAAGGAGACCACGTACAGGTGATTTCTGGCAAGCTGGTACCGCGATAGTTAAGAATTTACATTGACTCTGCACTCAGGCTGAAGACGGGCAAGTTTGCACTACGATTAACCCGAGCAGCATTCACCAAACGCCCACTATAGAGGACGTTTTAGGCACTTAAAACCCTATATTTAAACGCACCTTAATTTGCATGCCCTGCAGAGCTGATGAATATTGGCTCGCAGGGCATCATTTTATTCTCGGCAATATTTAAGCAGATACAAACAAATTGCAAACCAGCTCTTGAAATCAACTCCACTATCCCCATTTTCTGGGTAGTGTTATTAAAAAACATAACTTAAAGATTTTTTGGGATTTTTTGGGGAAACACATGCAAGCAGATGAAAACAATCAAGACTTAGCGCAAGAAACAGAAGCAGCTGAGCAAACCGCCGAAGATAAAATCACGGTACTTGAAGCGGCACTAGAGGAAGCCAAAGCTAGTGTGCTTTATATAAAAGCAGAAGGTGAAAATATTCGCCGCCGCGCTATGGATGATATCGATAAAGCACGTAAATTTGCACTAGAGAAATTCTCAAACGAATTATTGGCCGTAAAAGATAGCTTAGATGCTGCTTTAAACGTGGGCAATGCCGATGTTGAAAGCTACAAAAATGGGGTGGAACTGACAGTGAAGCAATTGGGTGCTGTTTTCGAAAAATTTAATATTGCCGAAATCAACCCGATTGGCGAGAAGTTTGACCCGAATAAACACCAAGCGATTTCAATGCTAGAAAACAGTGGCGAGCCAAATACTGTGACCAGCGTGCTACAAAAAGGCTACACGCTGAACGACCGCGTACTGAGGCCAGCATTAGTGATGGTAGCAAAATAGGTTTACAAAATAATAGCCTTAATTATTTTAAGGCTATTGAAAATATAAAAAACCACCCCACATTAAATTCATACTTCAACTACATAAACTGGGTTGATTAAATTTTAAAGATTGATTAAGGAAAACTAACATGGGAAAAATTATTGGTATTGATTTAGGTACAACAAACTCTTGCGTCGCCGTGATGGAAGGCGGCAAGCCACGCGTGATTGAAAATGCCGAAGGCACACGCACCACGCCATCAATTATCGCTTATCAAGAAGATGGCGAAATTTTAGCGGGCGCACCAGCTAAGCGCCAGGCAGTAACCAACCCGAAAAATACACTGTATGCAGTGAAGCGTTTGATTGGTCGCCGTTTTGAAGAAAAAGAAGTACAAAAAGACATCAAGCTGATGCCTTATACCATTGCCAAAGCCGATAACGGTGACGCTTGGGTAGAAGTGCGTGGCGTAAAAATGGCGCCACCACAAATTTCAGCTGAAGTGTTGCGCAAAATGAAAAAAACCGCCGAAGATTATTTGGGTGAAGAAGTGACTGAAGCAGTGATTACCGTGCCAGCTTACTTTAACGATAGCCAGCGCCAAGCTACTAAAGATGCGGGTCGTATCGCTGGTTTAGACGTAAAACGTATTATTAACGAGCCAACAGCGGCAGCACTTGCATTCGGCTTAGATAAACAAGAAGGTGACCGCAAAATTGCCGTGTATGACTTAGGCGGCGGTACGTTTGACGTATCCATTATTGAAATCTCCAGCATTGATGGCGAACATC
>JAABQZ010000043.1 GCA_011391175.1 Methylophilaceae bacterium
ATAGTTACCTACAAAAATATTGAAAGCTTGTTGGCATGAAAAGCCAACTGATGCTGTTGAAAGAGCTTGCGAGATTACAAGCCAGTGGCAAAACGCTAGAGCAAGATAAGCGCGGCATAAAAGTGACATTATTGCCTAGCGGCAATATGCTCAAAGTATTTCGTTTGCGCGGGTGGTTTACTAGTAGCCTTATCTATTCAAATGCGCGCAGTTTTTGTAGAAATGCGCAGCGATTAAAGGAACTAGAGATTTCGACTGTCAGTGTTATTAATTTGTATCACTTTAAGCAATCCACAGATACTGCCGTGATATACCAGCCATTGGCGGGCCAAACCATCCGAGAGCTACTTAAAGCCAAACAATTAAGCCAAGAAATGGTTGAAAAGTTTGGGATATTTATTGCACAGTTGCATAATTTGGGTATTTGTTTTAGATCGTTGCACTTTGGCAATATTGTATTGACGCCAAGTTTGCAGTTCGGTTTAATTGACATAGCAGATATGAAAATTTACCCATGGGCATTATTTGCTTCTACTAGGCTAAGAAACATCAAGCATCTATCCCGCTATAAAGATGATGTGGCGATGCTTGGAAGTGAGGATTGGCTGGGGTTTATAAGGGCCTATCTAAAAGCGAGTAGTCTAAGTAAGGCACAACAAAATCAGTGTAATTTAGGGCTAGCTCAACAATTTTTGACTGGGCCTTAATGTATATTATTTGTTTTGTTGACCAAACATTTGAGTATATATAGTTTTTGTGCGCGAATATGCATCTAAAAATTTGCTTCGAATAACTTCTTTTTCGTCTTCAATATCTAATGGATTGGGTGACCAGTTAACTTTATTTGAATAGTATTTGGCAGCGAGTTTTGAGAAAAGTAAATGTTCATTCACGTAGTTTATTCCAACAAAATCTTTAATGATGTGCACTCTATAATCATTTTTTTTGCGTGTGCTATAAAGAAATATCACAGGGATGCCCATTGCAATACAGGGCATTGCACAATGGATTCTGGATGTGATGACTAAGGATGCATTGGATTTATACTCTTCAAGTAAGTGTGTTGCAAGGTCGCGCCTAGTTTGACTAGGCACACAGGGCAACTCGACTTTTGATTGATTCACATACACAGAGTTTTTCAGAATAGAACCAGGAATTACTTTTTGTAAGCTACTGGTAACGCCAACGATATAAACTTTACCATTAACGGGAGTGCTTTCACGTCTTTTTAAGGTAAGTGTCAAGCATTTACTGTAGTAGGAGTCTACGCCATGTTTTTGAAGTATTTTTAATGTCCCCTTATCTCTGCAGCCAATAGGACTATGCCGTTTGAGATATTTTAGCCCTTCGGGGGAGCAGATGTTTTTCTCATATTTTTCAGAAATATGAAATGCAAATGGTATAGGAACGACATTGTTAGATGGGGCCAGTTTTCTGAGTCCATGAAAAAACCGTTTAACGACACGATGCAGGGTTCTTTCACTTCGTTAAGTGCTTCTCTTGAAACATAACCATCTACGGCGGGTAATAGTCTTGATGCTGATATTGTTTGAATTTCATCGCCTAAGTTAATGCGGTAATCCAATTTGTAACCTGTGTATTCAAGTGCAAAAGTTTTCATTGTATGGATTCCACAAATATCAAGAATATTCTCATTTAGTATTAGACCTCGACTGATTTTATATTTTACAGCGCTCAGTTTCTTTGTTTATAAAAACATAGATGCCGTGCCTCTCCCATCTAACGTTGTCGATTAAAGTGAATCCATTGTTTTCGAAGATATCAATAAACTGCTGATGCGTTAAATGATTGAACCAGCCATGACTGGTTCGAGACAATTTACCTTTGGATGTCTCTATATCAGCATAAGAAGTGATGACTTTTTTAAAAGAATTTTTAATGACAGGCAAAAAGGTGTTCAGGTCATGCACATACTCTAAAACCCCACTAAAAAAAGCTACATCGCTTTTAGGGAACTCAGGAAGTGGTCGCTGATTAATATCGCATATAAATGTATCGTGTTCTCGCTTCACTATATCCGAAGAGATGTAAGTACAGTTTTTAGGCAGCATAGACCTTAAATGACAACGTCCAGCCCCAAACTCGAACACTGATTCACCATCAATGATAAATTGGCTCATTAATTCAGAGCGACCAGACCACTTTGAGCTATGGTTGTTAAGGTCACCCCATTTTTTTAAGTCACTTTTTTTAAGGAAGCTAAATACTAAATTTTTGATTAACTTGAGATTCATGTCTTTATTGGCAGGGTTAAGTCTTAAAATTAAACAGTTGATGACACTTAAAGTAACCACCTAGCCAGCATAGCACAAAAATTAGTCCCCAACTTTAGTGCTATTAGAGTTGAAGAGGTCTATTACATTTAATCACTTTTTATAGATCGCAACTGATTTCTTGTCTTTTCCGCTATTAGTACGGTAAATTTCTCTGTACTCGGGTAAGAGCCGCTGCATGCCAGCTTCAGTTTCAGGATTATTTTTCTTATGGCTAATGACCAAAAAATCAAAGCGATGAATGCTTTTGTCTCTTATAGCATTAGTCACATATTCCCAATTGTCGACCCAGCGACCATTGTAGCTAAGGTTAGCATAATAGCGCAATCTGGGATCATCATAAAACACTGGCAGGTGTTGAGTGTTATTTTTATTTAGCCAAGCCACTGCCTCTTGCATGTAATTATAGCCCTGGCGTTTTGGCAAAATATTTTTTACCAATCCAAGACAAAGCGCAATAACTACAAGCGAGGCAATAAGGGCAATTCTTTTCTGTTTACTTGCCAACAGTGCTGCAAAATAAAATGCGCCTAGTGCCAGCAATACCCAGCTTAATCCAGCCACATAGCGGCCGGACAGCACAAATACTTTTATGATAATTAGTGCCATGCTGATGAGTGCGATAATCATAGTGGTTTTCAGCACTAAATAGGCTTTTGGCTCTATATTTGCACCATGATTTTTTAGTGTTATCCCAGAAAAAATAGCAGCAAATATGCCAGTGGCAGAGATTATTTTTACAATCATGACATAAATAAAAGTCAACAATAAACCTATCACAGCAAATTCTTCTAAGTATTTCCCCAGCACCTGACTAGACATGATTTGCGCTTGAGTGAAAAGTTTTAGTGTAAATTCTTGATATAAATTCAACGAAAACACTTCTTGTAGACGACCAAAATTACGCATGCTTAAATTGTCACTGATGATCATTGTTGCGGTAATTGCAATCAGCGCAAAAATTGCAACAGAATAAGTGTTTAGTATGTCCAGTAAGCGATTTTTCCAGTTAAGCTCATGCATCAACAGCAAGCAAAGTGGCAGGCCGATTAAATAGCAAATGGCTTCAATGCGGAATAGGGTGGCAATCATCATGCACATCTGCCACAGCAATGCATCGTTAATTTTATTATGTTGTACATAGCGTATAAAAAAAACTAGGCCGCTTAAGTAAAAAGCCCAAAATCCTTCGTCGCGCATCAACATTTCCAGCACGTCACCCACTAAATATTGGCCACCAAACAACAGTAGTGTGCCTGCTAGCATGACGCGTGTACCGCCACCAGCCAATTGAATAATGGTTAAAAAGCTGGCAGTAGCAATGCCAAAAAACAGCATATTCAGTAGTTGTGCCGACTGATGAATGCCTAAGCTGGTGATTTTATGTACAGCCGCAATACATGCGCCATACAGTGGCCAATTGAATACGTTAATTGCCCCAGCCCAGTCACCTAACGCAATTAAGCGCGCTTGCTCAAAATACAGCAGCGTGTCTGGGTTGATCCAACCATGCTGAATGTACTGCATCAAACCAGCCAGCAGCATGCTAGTCAGCACCACTAACCAAAAAAGTTTTTTTGGTGCAACTGTATCTACTTTGTTGAAAAAATTTGGGATAATAAATTGCATGGTTTATATCTTAGAGGCAATCAACTGCGGGGTGATGTTTTTTAAGCAAGCCAAATGTGCCTCACCTTTAAGCGGACATTCACGCTTAAAACAGGGGCTACAACTTATGCCCAAATATTCTATCATCGCATCTGACTGCATGGGTGGCGTGTGGTAAGGGTCGCTACTGCCAAATATGGCGATGAGTTTTTTATTCCCAGCCTCTTTACTTAGTGCGGCGGCCACATGCATCAAGCCAGAGTCGTTACTAATCAAGGTATCGCAAATCGACATCAAGTCTATCGCCTCACCCAGTTTAGTTTTGCCACCTAAATCAACACATTGATTCTGCGTGAGACGGTTAATTTGGCTAGTCACTGGCACATCTTTATCTGATCCAAATAGCAGCACTTGCCAGCCGTTTTTAAGTGCCTCGTTCGCTACTTCGGCATAATACTCGGCCGGCCAGCGTTTAGCTTCGCCGTATTCCGCACCTGGGCAAAGGCCCAAAATCTTGCTTTTATCATTCAGATTATTATTTTTTTTCAAGATGCCATGCTTGGAAGCCAATATCCATGGGGCTTCTGGAGCACTGTTTAAATGTGGGTTTGGAATGGCTTTTGGTAAAGAAGCATCTTTATCTATACCTAATGTCACAAAGCGCTCTACCGTTTTTTTGAGCTTAGCTTTATCAAGTGGGCGAATATCATTAATTAAACCATAGCGCATTTCGCCTAAAAAGCTGGTGCGCTTTGCTATGCCAGCTGCCCAAGGCAGCAAGGCCGACTTAAACGAATTGGTGAGAATAATCGCTTGACTGTAGCCAGCATTTTTTAAGCTTTTACCAAATTGAATACGCTGCCAAAAAGCCAGTTCGCCATGTTTAAATGGCAGTGCGATTTTACCAGAGACTTCTGGCATACGCTCTAGTAAAGGCAATGTCCATGCGGGTGCGGCAACATCGATGATGCAATCAGGCTGCTTAATTTTGAGTATTTTAAACAGGCTTTGTGCCAGCACCATATCGCCTACCCACGCGGGACCAAGGACTAGAATTTTGTCAGCCATTAAGTATTCAGTTTACGAATAATATTGCTGGTGCTACGACCTTCTACCAATTCAATCAGCGCAATTTCGCCGCCCCAGCTTTGCACCTCTTTGCCACCAACCACTTGGCTTGCAGTGTAATCGCTACCTTTGGCGATGACGTCTGGCTTGATTGCTTTAATCAATTTAAGCGGGGTGTCTTCGTCAAACAAAATCACAGCATCCACGCTTTCCAGCGCGGCTAGTACGCGTGCGCGGTCATTCTCATGCACCACTGGCCTGCTTGGCCCTTTAATAGCGCTGACCGATCTATCTGTATTTAAGCCAAGTATCAATTTATCACCGCGTTTTTTTGCGGCCTCTAAGTAAGTGACATGCCCAGCATGCAGCAAATCAAAACAGCCATTGGTAAATACGATTTTTTGGTTAGCTTGCTTCCAAGCATTCACTTTTAATTCTAATTCAGCTAAATCACAAATTTTATGGGCTTGTTGGGTACCTTGTTTGGCGGTTAGCGCTTCTAGCAAGTCGGCGCGTGTAATCGGCACGGTGCCAACTTTACCAACCACCACACCAGCGGCAATATTGGCCAGCTCTAAGCTTTGCAACGGCGTTAAATCGTACATCAACCCAGCAGCTAAAGTTGCAATCACCGTATCGCCCGCACCAGAAACATCAAACACTTTTTGCGCAGTAGCAGGTAAGTGGTGCGCAGTTTTTTCAATGAGGCTAATACCTTCTTCACCACGCGTCACTGCCATAAAATTCAAACCTAGTTTGGATTTTAGCACAGTGACTTTGCTGATTAAATCTGCGTCTTGACTGTTGGTATGGCAGGCTTCTGCGGCCTCTTTTTTGTTGGGGGTAAGTGCCGTTGCGCCTTTGTATTTGCTGTAGTCTGTGCCTTTTGGGTCCACTAAAACAGGTATTTTATGTGTTTGGCATTGCGCAATAATTTGCTGGCAAATCGTTTCGTTAAGCAAACCTTTGGCGTAATCCGACAAAATCACAACGCTGGGTTTTTCGGCCAGTTCTACTTTAAGCACTTGCAATAAGCTGGTGTTGTCGGCAGTAGAAAAACTTGCACTGTCCTCTTGATCCAGCCGCAACATTTGTTGATGACCACCTAAAATACGTGTTTTAGCGATGGTAGGGCGTACTTTACTCGCTATTAAATTAGCCTTAACCCCGCTGGCTTTGATTAATTGGCTTAACGTTTTTGCTTCGGCATCTGCACCAACACAGCCCACCAAACGCGTACTAATTCCTAAAAGTGCTAGGTTTGCTGCCACATTTGATGCGCCGCCTGCACGCGCTTCCTCACTTTTAATCAGCACCACAGGCACGGGTGATTCAGGTGAAATACGACCGACTTCGCCCATTAAATAGCGGTCTAGCATGACATCGCCGATGACGAGTGCGTGCTGTTTAGCAGAGCCTAAAGTTTTGCTGCCAAATTGTTTGACGGTTTCGATTAAGGTTTGCATAAACAGATTTGTAATTAGTCAGATTCTAAAATTTCGCACAAACAATGCCCAATAAATATGTGTGCTTCTTGCACGCGTGCAGTCACATTGCTAGGCGCGATAATATTATGTGTGCATAACCCATTCATTTTTCCGCCGCTGCCGCCTGTTAAGCCAATGGTGGTTGCACCGATTTCATTAGCCGCTTCAATCGCCCGCACTACGTTGGCGCTGTTGCCAGAAGTGGTAATGCCTATCAGCACATCTTTTGGCGTGCATAACGCCTCTACTTGCCGCGCAAAAATGTAGTCGTAGCCATAATCGTTGCCCACTGAAGTGAGGATAGACGTGTCCGTTGTCAGCGCGATGGCAGGCAAGCCTTTACGTTCTTTTTTAAAACGGCCGACAATTTCTGCCGCAATATGTTGGCTATCGGCTGCACTACCACCGTTGCCGCACAGTAAAATTTTGCCGCCGTTTTTGATGCATTGTTGCAGCAAAATACCCACATCTGAAATTTGCGCGAACAAGTTCGGCAAACTTTCATACATGGTCATATGAGCAGCGTGCTCGCCATTAAGATATTCAATATATTTCATTTTTTCTCTCCCTTAACAATAAGGGTCATCTTGCATGAGGTAATTCTGCACATAATCTTTGACACCGTCTTCTAAGCTGGTCATAGGTGATTTATAGCCAGCCGCACGAACTTTTGCCATTGGCGCCTCAGTATAATATTGGTACTTTCCTTGCAAATCCAAGGGCATATCAATGTATTCAATGTTGGGTGTTTTGCCCATGCTGGTCATCACATTGGTTGCCAAATCTTTAAAGGTGCGTGCTTTACCAGTACCAATATTGTAAATGCCGTTGATGTTAGTTGTAGGGTGCGCAGGCTTATTGGTCAAGGCTGCGCTAAAAAAATACGCCACGATGGATGCAGCGTCTTTCACATAGACAAAGTCGCGTTGTTGCTCACCATCTTTTATGCCTTCTTTGGTGCCTTTAAATAGCTTCATCGCGCCTGTTTGGCTAAATTGGTTGAAGGTGTGAAAAGCCACGCTGGCCATGCGTTCTTTATGGTATTCGTTGGGGCCATACACATTAAAAAACTTGAATCCCGCCCATGCGGGGGGGGAGTTTTCAGGCAACTGGTTTAACGCCCATTGGTCAAAAAAGTGCTTTGAGTAGCCATAGCCGTTAAGGGGACGTAGCTTGTCAACGCTTGCATCGTCATAGCCTAATCTGCCATCGCCATAAGTGGCGGCAGAGCTAGCGTAGAAAAATGGTACTTGGTGTTCTGTGCACCACGCCCATAAGTCTTGGCTGTAATGAATATTAGCTTCTACCAGTTTATTGAAATCACGCTCGGTGGTTGCGCTAATCGCACCCATATGGATGACGGCGGAGACATCATCGTTACCCTCTAAAAAGTCAAATAACTGGTCTTTATCTAAATATTCAGCATATTGCCGATGCACAAGGTTTTGCCACTGAGCTTCATGCGTGATGTGGTCAACAATCACTAAGTCATCGCGACCGAGTTTGGTGTTAAGGTGCCAAGCGATGATGCTGCCTATCATGCCGGCCCCGCCAGTAATAACAATCATAGTGAGGTGTGTTTAACTTAAAGTGAAAGTATAACGCTTATTGGCTAGCACCCAAAGCTTGCGCGTTGGCTTTTGTTGTAGCGCTTTCAGTTTTAGCTCGTTGACTATCCCAATCGCTACTCACCCAACTGTGCAAGTTTTCTAGTGCAATTTGAGTAAGTGCGTGTATCCAAGCATCGTTGTCGTTTAACGCGGAAATATATTGGTAATCCCCACCACCATTGCTTTGAAAGATATGTTTACCTTCCATGGCAATTTCTTCCAGTGTTTCCAAGCAATCGCTGCTAAAACCTGGGCAAATCACATCAATGCGTTTTGTTTTAGCCTTGCCTAACATCTCTAAAGTGCTTGCCAGATAAGGCTTCAGCCACTCTTGTTTGCCAAAGCGCGATTGAAACGCCACCAAGTACTGGCCTTTACTTAGCCCCAAACTATCTGCCAGCAAGCGTGCAGTTTTATGGCAGGTGCAGTGGTAAGGGTCGCCTCTGGTTAAATGCACTTTTGGCACACCGTGAAAGCTCATCACCAATTTTTCGCCTGTGGCAAAATTAGGCCTGCCATTAATTTCCCAATGTTTAAGTACACTTTTGTCTAGTGCGGCAATGTAGGCAGGGTGGTCGTGGTAGCCGCGCACGGTGCGAATTGCTGGCACATTACGCATTTTTAGCAGCACTTTCCACACTGCATCCAGCGCGGCCGCTGTACTGCTGGCCGCGTATTGTGGAAACACGGGCAGCACCAAAATGCGGTCGCAGTGTTGTGCTTTTAATTTTTCAATAGCCGATTTCATGCTGGGGTTGCCGTAGCTCATGCCCAGTTCCACTGCGAACGGGGAATTGATTTTTTGGCCTAAATAACCTTGCAGCATTTTTGCTTGGCGTTGTGCGTACACCATCAAAGGCGAGCCTTCTGGCATCCACACTTGGGCGTATTTTGCCGCTGATTTTTTAGGGCGAATCACCAAAATAATGCAATATAAAATCCAGCACCAAATAAAGCGTGGAATTTCAACAATCCGCCTATCCATTAAAAATTGCTGCAAATAAGGCCTTAACGCCTTTGCAGTAGGTGCATCAGGCGTACCAAGATTAGCCAGCAAAATGCCAACTTTCAGTTGGTCGCCGTGGGTGTAGGGTGGTTCGGGATTGTAATAGGTCATCCTTGAATTTTAGTTTAAATCTCATTCAGTGACCATATAAGTTTTCAAGTGATGGGTACTTGTTGATGTGGTTCTATTAAACCAATGTGGCTGTAATAATCCACCCATTAACTCAAGTCATTATTAACTTTTTAATTTAAAACATACGCTTAGTACGAATTATTCAAATGGAATATTTTTTGCATTACTTAACATGCTAACAATTAATGAATGCTTAAAAGATAAATGGAGAATGTTTGGCTATGAAAAATAATTTTTTACTAAAACCGATTACAGTTGCTGTCGCCTTGGCAATAAGTGGTCAAATCACAGCATTAATGGCTGATGAAACTGAGAATTCTAAAACCTTAATTGTAGACAGAGTTGTGGTAGAGGGCATTTTGCCAGAGAAGTTGGAGGCTGTTCCAGGCTCTTTTAATGTGGTGGATGAAGAAGCCTTGATAGAGCGTCGCCCTTTCACGGTGAGAGAGGCACTTAACAATGTGCCAGGCATTAATATTGTAGGTGAAGATGCTTTTGTATTATCGCCGAATATTGGTATCCGTGGTTTAGACCCCCGCCGTACTTCCCGTACCCTATTACTAGAAGATGGTATGCCACTGTTTTTAGCGCCTTATGGCGACCCTTCCGCACACTACTCAACTCCATTACAGCGCGTTAACCGCATCGAAGTAGTTAAAGGCTCAGGTCAAATCTTGTATGGGCCACAAACCATTGGCGGCATGATTAACTTCGTCACCAAACCAGTGCCTACCAAAGGCTTTGCTGGGAGTGTGCAAGCCAGTGCAGGCAATAACGATTTTACTGGCTTACATTTGAACGCGGGCTACGGTAACGAGCAAGGCGGCATCATGTTTGATGCACTGCAAAACAAGGGTGATGGCATTCGCGAAAACCACGAATTTGATGTGCAGGAATATACCCTTAAAGGTCAGCTTAACTTAACCGATCGCCAAACTTTGATTGCTAAAGTGGGCTACTACGAAGAAGATTCAAATATCTCTGAAACTGGCTTAGGCGAAGTAGATTATGACAGAGACAAGTTTCAAGCGCCCTCTGGAAAAAATGATCGCTTTGAACATGAACGTAAAACGCTTCAACTTCAACACATTTTTAAATTCGATGACACACTAAAACTATCTACACAAGCTTATTACGCCGATGCATATCGTAGCTCATTCCGCCAAACCGATGCACCAGGCGGGTTTGATGAAGCCGATAATGCCACTGGCGTTACCGTATTAGAGCGCTGTCCTGGAGATGATACCGCGACCGAGGCCAACGCTGAAACTTGTGGTGGTCGTCATCGCCCACGTAGCTACCAATACTATGGTTTTGAGCCGCGCTTAGATTTCCAACATAGCTTGTTTGGCATTCAAAGTGATGCAGTAGTTGGTTTTAGAATTCACAAAGAAGACATCAGGCGCCGTCAGTATCGTGGTAACGATGCGCGAGCACAAAGCTTATCTTTCTTAAAAGATAATGCTGAAATTGTGGCCGCCGCTATAGCCGATTTCCGTGAAGATATCCGTATTGATGTGGACGCTAAATCTTACTATGGGCAAAACACGTTTTATATTGGTAACTGGTCACTGACGCCTGGTGTGCGGGTTGAGGATCTTAATGTTAAGACAACCGTCAAACAAGCCGACGGTGATGCAGCAAATAATAGTCGCACCAATCGCCAAACTGAGGTGTTGCCAGGCTTTGGTGTTGCGTGGAACGGTATTGCCAATACCACCATATTTGCAGGCATTCACAAAGGTTTTGCGCCGCCGCGACCAGACCGTGATCTTGATGATGCGGATATTTTTAATACAAAACCAGAAACCAGCGTTAACTATGAGTTAGGCTTACGTTCAACTTTTTATAAAGGTGTGAACTTTGAATCTACTTTGTTCCATACACAGTTAGACGATATTGTAATTAATAACGGCAATGGTGCCTTTATTAATGGTGGTGAATCAGAGCAAACGGGTTTTGAATTTGCGGGCCGTGTTGATTTTGGCACGATTTATAACACACCGCACAATATTTACTTACAGGGTTCATATACCAACGTATTCACTGCAGAGTTCAAAAAAGATGGCTTAGATGCTGGAGATGGCATTATCAAAGGCGATCGTTTGCCTTACGCTCCTCGTCACATCGCATCAGTTAGTGTAGGTTATGAGCATCCCGTTGGATTAAATGCGCGCGTTGGTGTAGATTATGTGAGTCGCCAAGAACCCGATACTTTTGCTCGTGCGCTTGGTCCAGTTGATCAACAATTTTCTGGCTTATCTGGTGACATACCTGCCTATACTTTGCTGAATATGTCAGTTAACTTTAAACCAGTGGGTTCAAAAGCCACTTATTTTATGAGTGGCTACAACTTGGCTGATAGAGAGTATCTTGCAAGTCGTGTTGACGGTATGGCGGTTGGCCGTGGTCGTCAAGTCATCGCTGGTATTCGTTACGATTTTTAAAATCAGTTGAGTTTAAAAAGGCCTTTGTATTAATACATAGGCCTTTTTATTGGGCAGTTCATGTGGAGCAGTTCACTTAGATACCCCACATATTAAAAATGTTTTAAAGCTGATGTTTTTAAAATTGATGGCTTAATGCGTTTGATAGTAACTTGGCTGTCACATCTACAATCGGTATCACGCGCTCATAGGCCATCCGCGTTGGTCCGATGACGCCCAGCGTGCCGACCACTTGGCCGTCGGCCTCATACGGCGCGGTCACCATACTGCATTCATCTAGTGGCAAATAACCACTTTCGCCACCAATAAATATTTGGATACCTTCTGCGTGCTGACTGTTGTCCAAAAGTTGCATCAATGAAGTTCTGCGCTCAAAAATCTCGAACAATTTGCGCAGGCTATTCACGTTGGTAGAAAGTTCGTCAATATTCAGTAAGTTGCGTTCACCTGCAATCACAACGCCATCGCCAGCATCCCCATGGATATTAGCCTGCAGGGCAGCATTCATCAACACGTTCATATCAGTTTGCATCTGTTTGAGTTCGGTATGCAGTTTTTGCTGTACCTCATCAAAGGTTTGGCCAGAAAAATTGGCATTAAAATAGTTGCTAGCCTGCGTGAGCTCGCTGGCTGAATACGGTTTTTCGCTCAAAATAATGCGGTTTTGCACATTGCCATCACTAGTGACGATAATGACTAATATTCTTTTTTCGGTCAGCGGTAAAAACTCTAAGTGCTTGAAACTTAAAGTTTTACGCTTGGGTATCATCACCAAGCCAGCAAATTGGGTGAGTTGTGACAGCATATCGGCTGCGCTATTAATTAGCTCGTTTTGGTTGGGTGAGCTTAAGCCGCTTTTCAGCTGATTTACCGCTTTGGTTTCTAGCGGTTGCACAGTCAGCAAGGTATCCACAAACAAGCGGTAACCTTTTTGGGTGGGGATGCGTCCAGCCGATGTATGTGGGCTGGCGATAAAACCCAAGTGTTCCAAATCACTCATCACATTACGAATCGTTGCAGGGCTTACATCCAAGCCGCTGTGTTGCAGCAAGGTACGCGAGCCAATGGGCTGACCATCACTAATGTAATGTTCTACCAAGGTTTTAAGTAAGATTTGCGCGCGTTTATCCATGCAATCGTCGATATCATTAAT
>JAABQZ010000044.1 GCA_011391175.1 Methylophilaceae bacterium
TTGAACGACCGCTGTTGTGGCGAAAGCGGCACTTTTGCTGCTGCCCGCCCCGATATTGCCACGCAAGTTAAATTCCGTAAGCAAGAAGAGCTGGAAAAGGGCTTGGAAAAAATGGGTTTAAGCGTAGGTAAGCCAGAGGAGAAAGTTAAAATTCTTACTTCGTGTCCAAGCTGCTTACAAGGTTTGGCACGCTATGGCGACGATACTGGCATTGAAGCCGATTACATTGTGGTGGAAATGGCCAAGCATATTCTGGGTGAAAACTGGATGCAGGAATATGTTCAGCAAGTGAATAATGGCGGGATTGAGAAGGTGTTGTTGTGAGTAAGAAGCGGTTAATTATTTTCCTAAAGGTTGAAAATGGGTATTCATGATCGTTTATTATCATTTGTTGCAAACAACGTTTTGACTTCAGTTTTAGGTTTTTTCTTAATTGCGGTTTATTACTTTCATCATATTGATTTGAAAAATATAAATGCTTTATGCTCTGCGTTTAGTGATTATAAAAATGGCTATCCAGATATAGAGAGAGATACAAATAGATTAAGTGATTATAGTGTAAAGTCAATTCTTGAAGAGTTTAAGAGAGAGCAAGATATTATAAAGTCTGACTCATTAGAAGGTAAAGATTTGGCTTGGAGAAAGCAAGCCGAAGGTGAAATTGAGAGTATTTGTAATCAAAGACAATCTTCTGAAATTAGCTCTATCGATTATTGAGTATTTTGCTATACAGCAGTCATATCTAGTTTGTAGGGCGCAATAACTAAAAGGCATATTACTCCACAGGTAGCATTCTTTTTCCGCCTCTTGGCGAATTTCTTTCTTTTGCTTAGCCAGTAACCGTAAAGGTCATGTCCGCCAAGTGCCCGCTGTTTCACAGCGACCTTGGCGCCAAAAGTAACCAAAGAAAAAGCTACCCCGTTGCCGCTTGCATCCTTCGGTCTTAGCGCCGTATTTGCGTGGTTACTGCGGAACTTGGACTTTCAATCCTCAAACAGTCCTCGTCACCTTGCATCTGCCGCTAGCCGGAGGCGCGGCAAGCCAGTATTTGGCTTCCCTAATTTGCTAAGCCACTAAAGTGGCAAGCAAAGTGTGAAGGGAGATTAAAAGTCAAAACTGTGCGTATGATGTTATTTTATTAAATAGCATGCTCTGCAGGCCAATATCCATGAGGCCTGCAGAGCAGGTGTTTTTATTACATATTCACGCTAGAATGCACGCATGAATAAATTGTATTTAACACTGTTTCTTTTACTTCAAAGCACTTTAGTTTTTGCCGCTGTTGAAAACGGTCGCTGGCATGCGGGGATTGGTGACGCTAGCATTTTCGGTTGGGTAACTGTCGTGGTTTACTTACTCGCAACTTTTCGTTGTATTGTTAAAGCAAAAGACTCTAAAAAATTTGGTGGTAACTATCAGTTTTGGCTTTATTTAGGCGCATTTTTATTCCTATTGGGCATTAACAAACAGCTTGATTTACAGAGTTGGTTGACTGAATTTTTTAAAGATAATGCACAGGCGCATGGTTGGTATAAACATAGAAGGCCGGTGCAAATTATTTTTATAGCGCTGCTAGGTTTAGGTATGGTGATTGCGCTATTGAGCTTACGTTTATTTTTAGCCAACTCTTGGCGACATAACAAATTAACTTGGGTCGGCATTATATTGCTTGGCATGTTTATTGTGACGCGAGCCGCGTCTTTCCACCATTTTGATATTTTTATTAATCGGCCTATTTTAGGTTTAAAAGTAAATGTGATATTTGAAATAGGTGCGATTCTACTGATTATTTTGGGTACATTTTTTAATAAAAAATCTGCAAATCTTTTAACTATGAACACCTTCCCTATGAATGGATATGCTGAAATTATCAACGAAGGGGATGATGTGCAGTGCCCACAATGTGGTGTCCAGCCGATGGCAAATACCGTCGATGGCCGCTTATTTAAATGTAGATATTGTGGCAATAAATTTATAGTGCGCTTGTCGAATAGCTAGAAATTTTTTAATCGCTGTTATCTCGCGTAAAATAGTCGCATGAATTTTTATCAGATGATTAAACCTTTGCTGTTTAAACTCGATGCCGAATTTGCGCATGACATCAGTCTAAAAAGTTTAAAACTTGCAGAAAAATCCGGTGTTTTAAACTGTTATCCCAGGGCACCACATTGCGTGCCACGGCAGGTAATGGGCTTAAGCTTTGCCAACCCAGTCGGCTTGGCCGCTGGGTTAGATAAGAACGGTGCTGTGATTGACGGCATGGCCAAATTAGGCTTTGGTTTTATTGAGGTTGGCACAGTGACACCGCGCCCCCAGCCGGGTAACGCCAAGCCTAGATTGTTTCGCGTGAAAGAAGCGCAGGGCATTATTAACCGCTTTGGTTTTAATAACTTGGGCGTAGATAATTTAGTCGAGAACGTCAAAGCCGCAAAATACAATGGCATTTTGGGGATTAATATCGGCAAGAATTTTGATACGCCGAATGAACGTGCGGTAGATGATTACCTGATTTGCATGCAAAAAGTGTATACGCATGCCAGCTATATTACGGTGAATATTTCGTCGCCTAATACTAAAAATCTGCGCGATTTACAAGCAGCAGAAGCTTTGTCTAGCTTACTGGCTAGCCTGAAATTAGAACAAAAAAAACTTGCCGATAAGCATGGTAAATACGTGCCAATGACGCTAAAAATTGCGCCAGATTTAACGCAAGACCAAGTGATAGAAATCGCCGATCTATTGATGCGGCACCAAATTGATGGTGTTATTGCCACCAACACCACGCTTAGCCGTGAAGCAGTAAAAGGCATGCAAAACAGTGAAGAAACTGGCGGCCTATCAGGCGCGCCAGTACGCAATCAGTCTACAATTGTGATTCAGCAACTGTCAAAACAATTGCAGGGCACTTTGCCAATTATTGGTGTGGGCGGCATTTTAACGGGTGCGGATGCGGTAGAAAAAATCGCTGCTGGGGCAGACTTGGTGCAAGTGTACAGTGGGCTGATATACCAAGGACCAAAGCTGGTGCACGACATTTGCAAAACACTGGGCTAATGCTGCCGATACTTTATAGTTACCGCCGTTGTCCCTATGCCATGCGTGCACGGATGGCGTTAAAGCTAGCTGAGATTGAAGTGGAAATTCGTGAAATTTCACTGCGCAATAAGCCAGCGCATATGCTGCAGCTTTCACCCAAAGCGACCGTGCCAGTCCTAGTATTGCCAGATGGGAAAGTGATTGATGAAAGCAAAGCCATTATGCAATGGGCATTGGAGCAAGCGGCTTCTAAACGCGAGGGTAAGTGTGATGCCCTGCAGGCCAGTATCCATGAGGATTGCAGGGCATTGGTTTTAATGAATGATACTGAATTCAAAAAAAACTTAGATGCTTATAAATATCCTGAACGTTACCCTACACAATCACAACTTGAATATCGTGCACAAGGGGAAGTGTTTTTACAACAGCTAGAAATATTGCTGCAGCAAAATACTTATTTGTTTGGGGACATGCCAAGTTTTGCCGATTACGCTATTTTTCCATTTGTTCGACAATTTGCAGCGGTGGATAGCGCATGGTTTGAAACCGCACCGTATCCTAAGCTGCGCACTTGGTTGAATAACTGGGTAAATTCAGACTTATTTAAAAGCATCATGACAAAAAACCCGACTTTTATAGATTAGAAGTCGGGTTTTTTGCCCCGACTTGCGTCGGGAAATTTGGTGAAAGCTGGTCGGCGATTAAACGGTTTCCGCCTCGGGTTTGGGTGAGGCTGGTTTTGAAGATTGCAAGCCTTGGTCAAATACCAATTTCACTTCGTCTTTGTCGTCAACATCCACATGCACCGCGCCGCCATTGGCCAAGCGGCCAAACAGCAATTCATCGGCCAAGGCTTTGCGAATGGTGTCTTGAATCAAGCGTGCCATTGGGCGTGCGCCCATCAGCGGGTCAAAACCTTTTTTACCCAAGTAAGCTTTTAACGCGTCGCTAAAGGTCACATCCACTTTTTTCTCATGCAATTGGTCTTCTAACTGCATCAAGAATTTATCTACGACGCGGATGATAATATCTTGTGACAACGCGCTAAATGACACAGTCGCATCCAAACGGTTGCGGAACTCAGGTGAGAATAGGCGTTTAATATCCGCCGCTTCATCCGAAGCATCTTTTGCATTGGTAAAGCCGATGCTCGATTTGCTTAAGTTTTCCGCGCCCGCGTTGGTCGTCATAATAATGGTGACGTTGCGGAAATCTGCCTTGCGGCCATTGTTATCCGTTAGCGTGCCATGATCCATCACTTGCAACAGGATATTGAAAATATCGGGGTGCGCTTTTTCAATCTCATCCAACAGTAATACAGAGTATGGCTGCTTGGTAATCGCTTCCGTCATCAAGCCGCCTTGCTCAAAGCCCACATAACCAGGAGGCGCGCCAATCAAGCGCGACACGGCATGACGCTCCATATACTCACTCATGTCAAAGCGAATCAACTCCACGCCCATAATATAGGCCAGCTGTTTGGCAACCTCGGTTTTACCGACACCAGTTGGGCCGCTGAATAAGAAGCTACCAATTGGTTTGTTGTTTTGGCCTAAGCCACTACGCGCCATTTTAACTGCGCTGGTGAGCACTTCAATCGCTTTATCTTGACCGAATACCACCGCTTTCAAATCGCGTTCCAGCGTTTTAAGCGCACTACGGTCATCAGATGAGATATTTTTGGGCGGAATGCGCGCAATTTTGGCAATTATGTCTTCAATCTCTTTATTGCCGATGACTTTTTTCTGTTTATTTTTTGGCAAAATGCGCTGCGCTGCACCAGCTTCATCAATCACATCAATCGCTTTATCAGGCAAGTGGCGATCATTAATATATTTCGCTGATAACTCAGCCGCAGTAGAAAGTGCCCTAGCACTATATTTCACACTATGGTGTTCTTCAAAGCGCGATTTCAAGCCTTTTAAAATTTCAATAGTTTCGGCAATGCTTGGCTCAGCCACATCGATTTTTTGGAAGCGACGTGATAGCGCGTGGTCTTTCTCAAAAATACCACGATATTCTTGGTAAGTGGTCGCACCAATGCATTTTAAGCTACCGTTTGAAAGCGCAGGTTTAAGCAAGTTAGAGGCGTCAAGGGTGCCGCCACTGGCAGCACCAGCGCCAATTAAGGTATGGATTTCATCAATAAATAAAATCGCATCAGGTTTTTCAGCCAGTTGCTTCATCACGGCTTTTAAGCGTTGCTCAAAATCACCCCGGTACTTAGTACCTGCTAATAATGCGCCCATATCAAGTGAATACACAGTGGCATTAGCCAATACTTCAGGAATTTCTTTGCCTACAATACGGCTGGCCAAACCTTCGGCAATCGCTGTTTTACCTACGCCAGCTTCACCAACCAATAGCGGATTATTTTTGCGGCGACGGCATAAAGTCTGTATGACGCGCTCCAGTTCAGGCGCGCGGCCAATCAGCGGGTCAATTTTGCCTGCAGCTACTTGCGCATTTAAGTTAAGCGTAAATTGCTCTAAGGCGCCAGCGGGGGAGCCTTCGGCTTCCACCTCAGACTCTGCACCTTCAGGTTTCGAATCGCCTTCTGGTATTTTTGCCACGCCGTGTGAGATGAAATTCACCACGTCTAAGCGCGTAATGCCTTGCTGGTGCAAAAAGAACACCGCATGCGAATCTTTTTCGCCATAAATCGCCACCAGCACATTGGCGCCAGTCACTTCTTTTTTACCGCTTGACTGCACATGCAACATGGCACGCTGAATGACGCGCTGAAAGCCCAATGTAGGTTGCGTATCGACTTCTTCTTCACCACCCACAGTAGGCGTATGTTCTTCAATATAATGGTTCAGTTCGGTGCGCAGCACTTCAAATTTGGCTCCACAGGCACGCAGTACTTCGGCCGCAGTCGGGTTGTCAATCATGGCTAATAACAGATGTTCAACCGTAATGAGTTCGTGACGCTTTTGTCGCGCATCCATAAATGCCATGTGTAAACTTACTTCAAGTTCTTGCGCGATCATTTTGTACCTTTAACTTTCTTAATTTCTCAAGCTGATGCTTATGTCCGCCACCAGCCTAAGCTGGAGCTTCACTTTTACCGCCTGTCTAAGCAGGCTCTACTACACATTGCAACGGATGCTGCGCTTCTTTGGCAGCAATTAATACTTGGTTCATCTTGGTTTCCGCGATGTCTTGCGGATACACTCCGCACACGCCTGCACCTTCTGTATGTACTTTGAGCATAATTTGTGTCGCTTGTTCACGGCTTTTGTTAAAAAATCGTTCTATCGTTTCCACCACAAATTCCATCGGGGTGTAATCATCGTTCAACAACAACACTTTGAACATCTCAGGCAGTTTTGGTTTAACTGCGCTGGGCTTAAGTGCGGTGTCACCAGTGCTATGCGTATTTGCCATGTGCTTAGTTTTATTACTTACTTAATTGTATTTTGAGCCGAATAGCAAAAAATTCAAGCCCAATATGAGTAGGGCTATCATATTTCCTGCGTTTAAAGGATATTTTAGTACTTTAAGGGAATATTTTGACGCTTTTGACGATTCTGTCTTGGGTTTGGATAATTTCTAGTGTGTGCTCACCCACCTTAAAGCTGGTGCTAGGTTCTGGAATATCTTCAAAGTGCTCCAAGATTAAGCCATTTAAGGTGCGCGGGCCATCCAGTGGCAGGTTTAAATTGAGTTTTTTGTTCAAATCGCGCAGACTGCTGCTACCGTCCACTAACCAGCTGCCGTCGGCTTCTTGGCGGTAACTGCCAATGCGGCTGGGAGATTGCGTGGTAAAGTCACCAATGACTTCTTCCAAAATATCTTCCAACGTGACTAAGCCTTTAAATTCGCCATATTCATCTACGACCAAAGCAATACGCTCATGCTTTTCTTGAAACTGCTGAATTTGCGTATAAAGTGGCGTGCCTGCTGGCACAAAATAAGGATCTTCAATAATTTCGCGCAAAGCTTCTTTGGTTAAATTATCCTCTTGCTGGTGTAAGCGAATTTGGTTGATGACTTTGCGAATATGGATAATGCCAATCATTTCTTCATGATCGCCCTCGCGCACTGGTAGTCGTGTGTGGTGGCTATTGGTGATGCGCTGCAAAATATCATCAATCGGCGAATCAAAATCAATCACCTCAACTTGTGTGTGCGCTGTCATCACGTCATCCACCGTGATTTTCTCAAGTTCGAACAAATTCAGCAAAATCGTACGGTTTTTCTTGGGCATAAAATGTCCCGCGTCCGTCACTATGCTGCGTAGTTCGTCCATGGTGAGTGTTTGCGTGCTCTCGCTAAAATTAATATTGACCCTAAATAATTTAAGTAAGCCTCCTACAAATAAGTTGATAAACCAAACGACGGGATACAGTAGCTTGAGTAATGGGTACAGAATATAGCTGCACAAAATACCAAGTTTTTCGGGAAAGGCGGCTGCAATCACTTTTGGTGTGATTTCGCTAAAGACCAAAATAGCAAAGGTGACCGCTAAGGTGCCTATCATCAACACCCATTCGCCTTCGCCAAATAGTTCTACGGTAATCAGGGTAACCAGAGTAGCAGAGGCTGCATTGGCAAAATTATTGCACAGTAAAATCACACCAAGCAGTTTATCGGTTTTGGCCAATAGCGCACTAGCAATACGCGCGCCGCGGTGACCTTCTTTGACCAAATGCCGCAACCGATAACGGTTAAGCGACATTAAGCTGGTTTCAGCAACTGAGAAAAATCCAGAAATGAGTAGCAGCAGTGCTAATGCAGCCAGCTGCCAAGCGATAGGAATATTATCCAAAGGGTGTTAAATCAAGTTGTTAAATATTTGTAATGGTAGTTTAGTTTAACTTTAAATCAGCTTAATAATCAAGTCTTTGTGCCTATTAGGGTGTTGCTTCAGCTTCTTGTTCGTTATTTTTCTTTTCAACATCACCAATTAAATTGGCACGGCTTACACCCAGCCACATGGCAATCGGACAAGCGACAAGTACAGAAGAGTAAATGCCAAATAAAATACCAATAGTGAGCGCCAACGCAAAATTGTGCAGTACCTCGCCACCAAACAGCAGCATTGAGCCGACCATGGTTTGCGTCATCACGTGGGTAATCACAGTGCGGCTCATGGTGCGGGTAATGGCGTTATCAATCACCTGTACTACTGTTGCTTTGCGCATTTTTCTAAAGTTTTCGCGAACACGGTCAAATACCACAACAGATTCGTTTACCGAATAACCCAAAACCGCCAAAATTGCAGCGAGTACGGTGAGGTTAAATTCCCATTGAAAGAAGGCGAAGAAGCCTAAAATAATCACTACGTCATGCATGTTGGCAATAATGGCTGCCACTGCAAAACGCCATTCAAAACGAATCGCCAAATAAGCCATAATGCCTACGCATACCAGTAGTAGCGCCAAGCCACCATTTGCATATAACTCATCGCCTACTTGCGAACCAACTGATTCCACACGGTGCACCTCTACACTGGCATCTGCATTTTTTAGCGCATTGGTAACCGTTTCTGAAAGCTTGGCAATAGACATTTCTTTGACCAATGGCAAGCGAATCAGCACATCTTGGCTGGTGCCAAAGTTTTGCACGGTGACATCTTTTAGGCCTGTATCCGCAATGGCCTTACGAATACCTTCAATATTGGCAGCCTGAGGGTAGCTCACTTCCATCGCTGTACCACCAGTAAAATCAACGCCGTAATGCAAACCTTTTACGGCCAAAAAATACACCGCCAAAATAAAGGTGATGAGTGATATTGCCGTAGTTAAACGGCCATAACTCATGAATGGGATATCGTTCTTAATTCTAAATAATTCCATAACTTTTCTCTTAGGCTTTAATTTTAGGTGTGAGGTTTAGGCTTTAAAAATTTGCCCAATAGATAGCTGGGTGACTTTGCGACGATAACCATAAATTAAATTCACAATCGCGCGTGATACCAACACAGCGCTGAACATTGAGGTGAGAATGCCTAGTACATGCACCACCGCAAAACCTTTAATCGGACCGGTGCCAAACATAAATAGCGCCAAACCTGCAATTAAAGTGGTGACATTCGAGTCAATAATGGTATCAAATGCACGGTCGTAACCCGCATGGATACTGGCTTGTGGCGTGTTACCGTTGCGTAGCTCTTCACGAATCCGTTCGTTAATCAGTACGTTAGCATCAATCGCCATACCTAGCGCCAATGCAATCGCTGCCAAGCCAGGTAGTGTAAGTGTGGCTTGTAACATGGATAGCAAGGCAACTAACAACAGCAAATTAACGCCTAGCGCCAATACCGAAACACCGCCAAACACCATGTAATAAATCATCATCATGATAGCAATCGCAGCAAAGCCCCACAGCGTGGAATGTACGCCGCGTTTAATATTTTCCACACCCATGCTAGGGCCAACTGTACGCTCTTCAATAATTTCCATGGGCGCTGCCAGCGCGCCTGCGCGAAGTAGCAAGGCCACGTCGGTGGCTTCTTGCGCGTTGCCCATGCCCGATATTTGTACTTGGCCGCCGCCAATTTCTTCGTTAATCACTGGCGCAGTAATAATCTCAGTACTGTTTTTTTCGATAAGTAAAATCGCCATACGTTTACCTACGTTATCACGCGTGACATTTTTAAAAATTCCTGCGCCGCGACCATCTAGCGTTACGTTGACTACAGAGCCGCCTGTTTGCTGGTTCACGCCAGGGCCAGCATCAGTAATGCGGTCGCCCGTCAGCACAACACTCTTTTTCACCAATATTGGGTTGCCATCGCGGTCTTTATAAAGCTCGTCGCCAAACGGAACTTTACCTTCTTCGGCCGCTTTAAGCGTTGCCATATCTTTTTTGTCTTCATCCACCATGCGAATTTCTAGCGTCGCGGTACGGCCTAAAATCTCTTTGGCTTTTGCAGTGTCTTGCACGCCTGGTAATTGCACCACAATGCGGTCAAAGCCTTGCTGCTGAACGATAGGCTCGGCAACACCCAATTCGTTAATGCGGTTATGCAGCGTTTGTAAGTTTTGCTTCAACGCAAATTCTTGAATTTTTAATTTGTTTACCTCGCCGATACTGGCGGTTAACACAAATTCTTTACCCGCCACACTGTCGGCATAGGTTAAATCTGGATAATCTTTGCTTAACAGTTTTTGTGCTTTTTCCAGCTCGGCAGCACTATCAAACTTCACCTCAACTTTTTGACCTTCGCGACTGATGCCAAAATAGTTAATTTTTTCGCGACGTAAAGTGGTACGGAAATCGCCCACACTGCTTTCGGCAGATTTATCCAGCGCCGCTTTCATGTCTACTTCTAACAAAAAGTGCACGCCGCCACGCAAATCTAAACCCAAATACATTGGTTTTGCGCCAATCGCCAGCAACCAGCTCGGCGTTTGTGACAGTAAATTCAGCGCAACGGTGTAATCTTTGCCCAAATTCGCGCTCAACTTGTCTTTGGCTTTTAACTGCTCTTCTGGCGTGTTAAAGCGCACTTTTACGCCGTTGGCATCTAGAAAAATACCGTTAAATTGAATATCTGCCAGTTGTAGTGTCGATTCCACCTTGCTTAATAGCTCTGCGTTGGCTTTAAGGGAGGCCTTAGCGGGCGACACTTGCACCGCCGGTGATTCACCGTAAAAATTGGGGATGGTGTATAGCAGCCCAATTAAAATCACAACAGCAATTAAAATGTATTTCCAGGTGGGGTAACGATTCATAAGGTTATTTTATTTGGTTGGGCTATATTAAGACGTAGCTTTTAAGTGTTTAGATGGATTTACTTTTGACTTGATTTTTTAAATGGATTTAATCGTGCCAGGTGGCAGCATAGTCTGCACAGTGTGTTTTTGTACGTTTACTACGGTATTGGTTGCAATTTCAATGCTCACGTAATGATCACCTACCTTGCTTACTTTACCTATCACACCACCCGCTGTGGCCACTTCATCACCAGCTTTTAGCGCATCTATCATGGCTTTTTGCAGTTTTGCTGTTTTCATTTGTGGGCGAATCAACATAAAATAAAACAGTGCAAAAATAATAACGATAGGCAAAAAGCTAAATAAATCACCACCTGGTGCGGCTGAGGCTGCGTGTGCGTTGCTGATAAATAGGTTGCTGAACATGATGATAACTTTCAAAAAATAGGTTTCGAATTAAGGCGGAATTTTAACACATACTGGCTTAATAAGAATGAGACACGGACTTAGTTAAGTGTTCATGTGAGCACGTTTCTCAGTAAAGGTTTTAGTAAACACCTCAAACTCGCCTGCCTCAATGGCACCACGCATGCCTTGCATCAACACTTGGTAATAATGCAAATTGTGGATAGTGTTTAAACGTGCACCTAAAATCTCGCCCACTTTGTGCAAATGATGCAAATAGGCACGGGTAAAATTTTGGCAGGTGTAGCAAGTGCAATCGCTATCTAATGGTTTTAAATCGTGCTTGTAGCCAGCGTTTTTAATTTTAATATCGCCATATTGGGTAAATAGCCAGCCGTTACGCGCGTTGCGGGTGGGCATGACGCAGTCGAACATATCAATGCCTTGTGAAACCGCATCCACTAAGTCTTCTGGCGTGCCAACGCCCATTAAATAACGCGGTTTATTTTGTGGCATTTTAGGCGCTGTATGCGCCAAAATGCGTAGCATATCTTCTTTGGGTTCGCCTACAGAAAGACCGCCAATGGCAAAACCATCAAAATCAATATCCACCAAGCCATTCAAAGAAACATCACGTAAATCTTCAAACATGCCACCCTGAATAATCCCAAACAGTGCATTGTCGTTGCCCTGATGGGCATCTTTACTGCGCTTAGCCCAACGCAACGAAAGCTGCATGGAATCATTCGCTTCTTTATGGGTGGCGGGGAAGGGTGTGCATTCGTCAAAAATCATGACAATATCGCTGTTTAAAACCTTTTGAATGCGCATCGATTCTTCCGGTGTTAAAAAGCAGGTGTCACCATTAATCGGGCTTTGAAACTTTACCCCTTCTTCGCTAATTTTGCGCATGGCGCCTAAGCTGAACACTTGAAACCCGCCAGAGTCAGTGAGTATCGGCTTGTCCCATCCCATAAATTTGTGCAGCCCTCCGTGTGCGGCAATCACCTCTAGCCCAGGCCGTAACCATAGATGAAAAGTGTTGCCTAGCACAATGTGCGCGTTGATTTCGTTAAGCTCTAGTGGAGACATGGCCTTGACAGTGCCGTATGTGCCAACTGGCATAAAGGCGGGGGTTTCAACTTTGCCGTGCGCTAGGTGAATAGTGCCTCTGCGAGCAAGGCCGTCTTGTTTGTGTAGAGTAAATTGCATGATGTGGACGAATGCTTTGCCAGCTAAAAGATTAGCGGCGATTTTATCATGCCTTTGATATACTTAAATTTGCAGAATAAGTTTTTGTCGATTAGGGGAAGGTTAAAAATGGCAGAAAAAGAA
>JAABQZ010000045.1 GCA_011391175.1 Methylophilaceae bacterium
GGCGGCGGCGCATGCAGCTGGTATTAATTACATTGCACTTAACGGCAACATTGGCTGTATGGTCAATGGCGCCGGCTTGGCAATGGCGACCATGGATTTAATTAAGTTACATGGCGGCGCGCCTGCCAACTTTTTAGACGTGGGTGGTGGCGCCACAGCAGAAACCGTCACCAAAGCCTTCAAAATTATTTTGGCTGATGCCAACGTAAAAGCCATCTTGGTGAATATTTTTGGCGGCATTATGCGCTGCGATATTATTGCCGAAGGCATTATTACCGCGGTGAAAGAAGTAGGTATGCTTATCCCGGTCATCGTGCGTTTAGAAGGTACCAATGTGGATTTAGGCAAACAAATGTTACGCGAAAGTGGGTTGAATATTATCTCGGCAGAAAACTTAACGGATGCGGCCAAGCAGGCAGTGAAGGCAACTCAATAATGGCTATTTTAGTAGATAAAAACACCCGTGTAATCTGCCAAGGTTTTACTGGCAAGCAAGGCACTTTCCACAGTGAGCAAGCACTGGCTTACGGCACAAAAATGGTGGGTGGCGTGACGCCCAGTAAAGGCGGCCAGCAACATTTAAACTTGCCCGTATTCAACACCGTGCGCGATGCGGTGCGCGATACCAAGGCCAATGCCAGCGTGATTTATGTACCGCCCGCTTATGCAGCGGATTCCATTTTAGAAGCAGCCGATGCGGGAATAGCGATAATCGTATGTATTACGGAAGGTATTCCTGTGTTGGATATGCTCAACGTAAAAGCAGCACTTAATATTAAAAGCGCACTGCAAGCCAACGGCGTTAAGCTCATCGGCCCCAATTGCCCTGGCATTATCACGCCAGATGAGTGCAAAATCGGCATTATGCCGGGTAGCATTCATTTGCGCGGCAAAGTCGGTGTCGTGTCACGTTCGGGCACACTCACTTACGAAGCTGTGCATCAAACTACTGCGCTGGGTTTAGGTCAAACCACCTGTGTTGGTATTGGTGGCGACCCGATTAAGGGGTTGAATTTTATTGAGTGCCTCAGCTTATTTGAAGCAGACCCTGAAACTGAAGCCATTATCATGGTGGGAGAAATTGGTGGTAGCGATGAAGAAGCTGCTGCGGATTATATTAAACACCATGTCACTAAACCAGTAGCCGCTTATATTGCAGGCCTTACTGCGCCAGCAGGCAAGCGCATGGGGCATGCAGGCGCGATTATCTCTGGTGGGTCTGGGCGTGCGGAAGATAAAATTAAAGCGCTAGAACTTGCAGGTTGTGTAGTGGCTAATTCACCCGCTGGCTTGGGTGAGGCAGTGTTGCAAGCCATTCAATTAAAAGGCCATTAAAAGTAAACAACATTATCAAAATAAAGGGTTGTCATTGAAAAAACATTTAGTTTTATTTTTGTTATTGGCTGCGCACTTTTTTGTTCCGCAAGTAGGCTTTGCGGCAGATGTTGCTTACCTGCTCACTGCAGCATCCAAAGGTGATGTGCCGACGGTTAAAGCCATATTAGACAGTGGCGCAAATGTAGAAGCCAAAGATGAAAACGGCATTACTGCACTGATGTACGCAGCACGAAAAAATCGTGCAGACGTAGCCAGCTTACTCATCAGTAAAGGCGCGCAAGTCAATGCCAAGGATAACGGCGGCTGGACACCGATTATGTTTGCCACCAAGAAAAATCATATCGAAACAGTTAAAGTGTTGCTAGAAAAAGGTGCAGACCCAAAAATTCGCGATGAAAGTGGCTGGAGCGCGTTTGGCATGGCATCGACTTCTGGCTACAGCGAAATCGTCAACCTCATGATCAAGCATGGCGTAGACGCCAACGCTAAAAGTGACGATGGTAAAACTGCGCTGATGTATGCTGCCAAAAGCGGTGATGTCCCCACTATTACTGCGTTGATGGCGCAAGGCGTGCAAGCTAACGCGCACGACAGGCAAGGAGCCACAGCACTAATGTATGCAGCGCGTGAAGGGCATGCCCCTGCCGTGGCCTACATGCTAAGCCATGGTTCCAAGGTAGATGAGCAAGATCAATCGCGCTGGACAGCCCTGACATGGGCGGTGAAAAAATCGCAGGTAGAAGTAGCAAAAACGCTGCTAGTAAACAAAGCGGATGTTGACCATGAAGATTCTGAAGGTACGCCATTACTACAGTTAGCAGTGGATACTGGCTCAAAAGAGATGGTGGAATTGTTGCTGCAATACAAGGCGAATGTGAAAGCACGTGACAAGTACGGTCTCACCGCTTATGTCTACGCACTTAAAAAAGGCGAGCCAGAAATCGTTAAGCTTATAAAAGACGCAGGGGGCAAATATTAAATCCTTTTATAAATCAGTTTTTACTGTGTCGCCTTCGCTTCGTCGTACTAATTGTACTGTCTTCAGCTCGCCTTCTTGTCAAAACTGATTTATAAAAGGATTATGCCAGCTTTCTGATGAAAATCGCCATTGCACAAATTAACGCCATGGTTGGCGACATTGCTGGCAATGCCAACAAAATATTAGACTTTGCCAACCGTGCGCAACTGGCGGGTGCCAGCCTGATAGTGACACCAGAACTCGCTTTGTGTGGCTACCCGCCAGAGGACTTATTGTTTCGTGATGACTTTAAGCAGGCCTGCGAACAAGCATTGATGAGGCTTGCAGGGCAGGTAAAACATATCACATTATTAGTTGGCCACCCGCATGCTGAAAATGGCCGTTTATACAACGCGGCTTCACTCATCGAAAATGGCAAAATCCAAACTACTTATCACAAACAATGCCTACCCAATTACAGTGTGTTTGATGAAGAGCGTTATTTTGAGGCTGGTGATACACCGTTAGTATTTAGTCATCTGGGCGCAAAATTTGGCGTCATGATTTGTGCGGATGGCTGGGAGTCTGGGCCAGCACTTAAGGCCAAGCAAGCTGGTGCGGAATTTTTACTTTCGCTTAACGCCTCGCCCTACCATATGGACAAGCTAGAGACGCGCTATGAGGTAATTGCAGAACGCGCCAAAGAAACAGGCTTACCTATTATTTACGCTAATTTAGTCGGCGGCCAAGATGAACTGGTGTTTGATGGCGCATCGTTTGTGTTAGATGAAACTGGCAAGCTGACGCAGCAACTGCCCAGCTTTGTGGAAACCTTAAGTTATGTTGAAGTGGTCAATCATCAACCAGTTAAAGCTACAACTCCACCACCACTCAACCTTGAAGCAGCAGTCTACGGGGCGCTCAAGCTGGGTTTGGCTGATTACGTCAATAAAAATGGCTTCCCTAGTATTGTATTAGGCTTATCTGGTGGCATCGATTCTGCACTCACACTCGCAATTGCAGTAGACGCACTAGGCGCTGACCGCGTAAAAGTGGTGATGATGTCATCCGAATTTACCGCCAGCATGAGTGTGGATGATGCTGTGGAAATGGCAAATTTGGTCGGCGTACAACACAGCCAATTGCCGATTAAAGATTTGTTCGAACTTTTCCGTAAGACTTTAGCGCCAGAATTTGGCGACTTACCTTTTGACACCGCCGAAGAAAATTTACAAGCACGTATTCGCGGCATGTTACTGATGGCGCTTAGCAATAAATTTGGCAGCATTGTGCTGACGACGGGTAATAAATCAGAAATGGCGGTGGGTTACAGCACGCTGTATGGCGACATGGCGGGTGGATTCTCATTGTTAAAAGACGTACCTAAAACGCTGGTATACAAATTGGCTGCCTATCGCAACAGTCTTTCCAAAGTGATACCAGAGCGCATTATCACACGTGCGCCCAGCGCCGAGCTGCGCGCCAACCAAACCGATCAAGATAGCCTACCCTCTTACGAAATTTTAGACGCCATTATGCAGGCATATGTGGAAGAGGATTTAAGTCGCAGCGCCATTGTTAAACTTGGATTTTCTGAAAAAGATGTGAACCGCGTCACAAGTTTAATTGACCGCAACGAATATAAACGCCGCCAAGCGCCAGTTGGAGTTAGAATTACGCAAAGAGGATTTGGCAAAGATAGACGTTATCCGATAACATGCAAATTAAAATTTGATTAGTGTGCTGGTATTAAAATTCAAGTATAAAATTTAGTATTAAAATTTAAGCGAAATTAGGGAGCTGGCATGAAAAAAATTGAAGCAGTGATTAAACCTTTTAAACTAGACGAAGTACGCGAAGCCTTATCGGAAATTGGCGTCAACGGCCTCACCGTGACTGAGGTTAAAGGCTTTGGCCGCCAAAAAGGTCATACCGAGCTTTATCGTGGCGCTGAGTATGTTGTGGATTTTTTACCTAAAATTAAACTTGAATTAGTGGTTGGTGACGACCTAGTGGAGGCCAGCATGGAAGCCATTATTAAAGCCGCTCATACAGGCAAAATTGGTGATGGTAAGATTTTTGTCAGCGCGATAGAACAAGTGATTAGAATTAGAACCGGCGAGACTGGCGAAGCTGCGGTTTAATATTTCCTGTTAATTTATGTGGTTGGCGTTGTTTTATGCTCGACCCTCTCAAATGTAATGGCAGCTATCAGTTGCGCTATTTAAAACAATTTAGAGACCAGTAAAGGCACATAGTGCCAACCATCCTCAAAACCATCATCCTACTCTCCATTTCAAACGTCTTTATGACGTTTGCTTGGTATGCACATCTTAAAAACCTGAACAACAAGCCTTGGATAATCGCCGCACTGGTAAGTTGGGGCATCGCCTCAGTGGAGTATTTGTTTCAGGTACCGGCTAACCGCATGGGTTTTACCGTGTTATCGCTGGGGCAACTTAAAATGCTGCAAGAGGTGATTACGCTGAGCGTGTTTGTGCCATTTGCGATTTTTTACATGCACCAACCATTAAAGCTAGATTTTTTATGGGCAGGCTTGTGTTTGCTGGGCGCTGTTTATTTTATATTTAGAAGCACTGCATAAAACACATATTTTTATTGCTTAAATGTATAGATCTAATTTCGATGTCCTGTAAGGCTTATGGGTATTGACTTGCAGAGCATTATTTTTTGCTCGCACTCAAAACAGGCTGCGCACATAATCCAAATCTGCCTGCGTATCCACACCGCTTTCGGGCGCATTTGCAGTCACCGTCACACCAATTTTATAACCATGATGCAATACTCTTAACTGTTCCAAGCTCTCAATTTTTTCAAGCTCTGTCACAGCTAACTGCGCATATCTTTTAAGAAAGCCAACTCGATAAGCATAAATACCAATATGGCGATGCGCTTGAATATTATTTTTATACACTTCATCACGTGGATATGGGATTGGCGAACGGCTAAAATAAAGCGCATTACCGTTGGCATCCATCACCACTTTGACAACATTGGGGTTAAGCAATGCAGCTTCATCATGAATGGCGTGGCAAGCGGTGGCCATCACTGCATCTTGGCTATTGGCCAAATGCTTCGCAACTTCTTGAATCAATTTTGGGTCTATCAGCGGCTCATCGCCTTGTACATTGACGACAATTTCATCATCTGCCCAATTGAACTGTTGAGCAACTTCAGCGATTCTATCCGTCCCAGAGATATGCGTGACACGTGTCATTACCGCTTTGATGTTGTGCGCTACCGCGACTTGCATAATTTTTTCAAAATCTGTCGCAATCACAACCTCACTTGCGCCACTCTTCTCTGCCTGTTGAGCAACCCTGACCACCATAGGCTTACCAGCGATGTCTAATAAAGGTTTACCAGGCAACCTAGCGCTGGCGTAACGAGCAGGAATAACGACTTTAAAAGCCATTTTCAATTCCTGTCAATCTATCTTCTCGTCAGGACTCAATTTTCTGGCTTCATCTTCTAACATCACTGGAATGCCATCGCGGATGGGATAAGCCAGACGCGCTGATTTAGAAATGAGTTCATTGGCTTTTTTATCGTAAATAAGTGGCCCTTTGGTCACTGGACAGACTAAAATTTGCAGTAGTTTCGAATCCATGACAATGTTACCTCTTGGCTAATTTATTCAAACCTATTTTATTTAAAATAAGTGGTATCAAACCCGCATCTATACTGGCTTGCACCGGCAATACCCAATGGTGCGGCTGCGCAAACGCTTTACATTTTACCGCATCTTTCTCGGTCATAATAATTACATCACACTCCATACGAGCTAAATCTTGTGCTGTATACGCATGATGATCGTCAAAACTTGTGCTGGTAAAAGTCAATCCCAGCTTACTTAAATGCTCAAAAAATCGCGCTGGTTTGCCTATGCCTGCGATGGCTTTAATATTTTTATGCTTAAAATCGGCTACGCTGGCCTTAATATTGTTATCGAGCAAATTATAAAACTGTTCGCCGATCAATTGCATTTCAAACGCTGTCGGAATACTGTATTCACGATTGAATATCTCGCCATTGCTTACTATCGCGTCCACTGTATTTAAGCGCGTCAGCGGCTCGCGCAATGGCCCTGCAGGTAGAAGTCTTAGCATGTCAGTACGCTGCTCAGGCTGGGTAACAACAATCTCAACATCTCGTCTCAAACTATAGTGTTGCAAACCATCGTCGCTGATGATGATATTGCAATCTGGATGCGCTTTTAATAATTCAGTAGCCACGCTTACACGATTTGCCCCCACCCATACAGGACAGACACAACGACTCGCAATCAATACAGGTTCATCACCAACCTCGCCAGCGTTGCTATGAACGCCCACGCTTGTAGGCAATTTGACAGTGCCCCCATAGCCGCGACTAACAACGGCTGGCTGATAACCGTGGTTTCTAAGCTGTTCTACCAACCACATCACCACAGGGGTTTTGCCGTTGCCACCCACTGTAATATTACCCACCACAATGACTGGCACAGGCATGCTGTAGGATTTTAATATGCCAAGTTGGTAGGCAAACTTTCTAATATAGACAATAGCTGAAAACAACCAAGAAAGTGGTATTAGCACGAGATAATACAGTGCATTCTTGCGTCTCCAAGCTGCTTGTATTAATTCTGTCAGCATAATAATTATGCTACAAATTCTTTTTGATACAGCTTGCTGTAGTGTCCATTTTTTGCAATCAACTCTTGGTGACTACCCGCTTCTACAATCTCACCTTGCTCCATCACCAAAATTCTATCCGCATTTTCAATGGTGCTTAAACGATGCGCAATGACAATGCTGGTGCGGTTTTGCATTAACGCATCCAACGCGGCTTGCACATGTTGTTCCGATTCAGTATCCAATGCACTGGTGGCTTCATCTAGCAACAATATCGGTGCGTCTTTTAAAATTGCGCGGGCAATGGCAATGCGCTGGCGTTGACCACCAGAAAGACGTACACCCCTATCACCAATTTCATTTTGCAAACCGTTAGGAAGCTGTTGAATAAACTCCCATGCATGTGCAGCTTTGGCGGCTTCTATCACTTCCGCCTCACTGGCACCACGCAATGCGCCATAGGCAATATTGTTAAAAACACTATCATTAAACAAAATAATATCTTGGCTGACGAGTGAAAATTGGCTGCGTAAATTCTTAAGTTCCAGAGCACGAACATCTACGCCATCCAACAAAATAATACCCTGTTGCAACTCGTAAAAGCGTGGCAATAAATTCACTAGCGTCGTCTTGCCGCCGCCAGAGCGCCCTACCAGCGCGACTTTTTCACCAGGTTGTATGCTAAAACTCAAATTATCAATTGCTAGTTTTTTGGCATTATCGTAGCGCACTGTCACGTTCTTAAACTCAATTTCACCGCGTGCACGTGGTATGGTTTTATCCCCCTCATTCAGCTCGGGCGGTGTATCAATCACCTCAAACACACTCTGTGCAGCGGCCAATCCAATCTGAAAATCTTCGTTGGCAGCAGTGATATGTTTAATTGGCGCAATCAGCATCAACATTGCACCAATAAAGGCAGCGAACTCACCTACCGTAAAACGCCCCAACGCGTAATACACCACCAGCGCCAATGCAAAAGCCGCCATAATCTCTATGACCAGGCTGCTTAACCCAGCAATGCGGGTCGTACGCAGTTCTAGTTGGCGATTTTTAGCCACGACATTGCCAAAACGCTCGTTTTCGTAATCTTGTGCGCCAAAAATTTTAACGATGCGCTGGCCAGAAATCGCTTCTTCCGCCACTTTGGTCATCTCACCCACACCTAACTGCACTTTTTGTGCATTGGCACGCAGTTTTGGTGTCATTTTTCCCAAATACAGCGCCATAAATGGCGTGACTACCGCAAATACGAGGGTTAGGCGCCAATCTAAATAAAGCATATAGCCAATAAGGCCAATCACCGTCAGCACATCACGCAATACATTCAGTGCTGCGCGTGTACAGGCGCTAGAAATCCGCTCGGTGTCATAAGTGAGCTTAGAAACCAACACGCCAGTTTGATTGTTATCGTAAAATCCAGCTGAAAGCTGCATCATTTTGTAAAAGGCCGCCTTGCGCATGTTTTCTACAATCTTGCGCGCAATCAACCTCATGCTGTAAGTAGAAATAAAACCAGTCAAGCCGCGCAACGTCATCAAGCCAAACAACATGAGTGGCAATAAATTGAGTTTATCGGCCGATTGCTTAACAAACCCCTCATCTGTAATCTGTTTGATGAGCGCCAAGAAACCAGTATTACTAGCAGCTAAGATAGCAGTGGCAACAATGGTAATAAAGAAGTAAATCTTTTGCGCCCATATATAGCGAAACAGCCGCAGATACAAACCTTTGGCGTTTGCTATATGCGGCTTATCTTTTTTGTGATTAGATTTTCGCAAGGGTTTCGACATTAATCCACCGTCGAATTTAGCATGAGTAATTGATGTTAACTAAGAAACGGTTGTCGGTTAATTTGTCGTAGTTTGGGTAGCAAAGGTAATGTGCGTGTAATTAGCTTGGCGTGACGCCTCCATCACATTCACCACGCTTTGATGCGTTGCTTTAGCATCTGCGCTAATGACAATGGTGGGATCTTTGCCATTGCCAGCAGCTTTGGTCAACGCGCTGGCAATTTGCGCCACATCGCCACCTGCTACCTCATTGCCATTGACCATGTAACGACCACCTGCATCGACTTCCACCGTAATGACTAACGGTTTATCCACTGGGTTACTGGCTTCTGCTGTGGGTAAATTAATTTGTAACTCGCTAGTGCGGGCAAAAGTAGCACTAACGATTAAGAAAATAATAATCACCAGCAACACATCAATTAATGGCACTAAATTAATTTCTAACTCTTCGTGCGCTTTACCACGTTGAAAATTCATACTTTAAATATCCTAAAATAATCTTCTTAACTTATTGAATAAATTTAAGTAATTTTGTTTTAGCAAGGCGCTTAAGCGAAGACAGTATGTTTTATACGGCAAGCGAAAAGCAACATAGCAAAAACGAAATTAAAAAATTTATTTCCTTTCACCATGCAAGATTTCAACTAGCTTAATCGCCTGCTGTTCCATCTCAACTAACAAGCCGTCCACTTTACTACGGAAATAGCGGTAAGCAATCATCGCGGGTACCGCCACCACAATGCCAGCTGCCGTGTTATAAAGTGCGACAGAAATACCGCGCGCAAATTGTGCCACATCGTGACCGCTGTTGGTAAACGAGCCGAATAGCTCCACCATACCGATCACTGTACCTAACAAGCCTAACAAAGGTGACACAGTAGCGATCGTACCCAATGTAGGCAAATAACGGTCTAGCTTGTGCGCCACAGCGCGGCCAGTTTCTTCAATTGCTTCTTTGGTGATTTCGCGTGAGCTTTTAGCGTTTGCCAGCGCACTCGCAAACACTTGACCCAGCATGGAATGACTTTCTAACTTGCCTAATGTTTCTTTAGTCACGCCGCCTTGTCCTAGCCATTTTTGTACCTCTGGCAACAAGTTGCTTGGTGCTACCACCTCATCGCGCAAGGCCCAAAAACGCTCGCCAATAATCGCCAGCGCGATAATTGAAGCAATGATCAATGGCCAAATTGGCCAACCAGCCGCTAAAATAATTTCCCACACAGCAAAACTCCTTAAGTCAAAAACACTAAATCAAAAACATGTGTCACTTTAGCTTGAAG
This sequence comes from Methylophilaceae bacterium, assembly GCA_011391175.1. Taxonomy (GTDB): domain Bacteria; phylum Pseudomonadota; class Gammaproteobacteria; order Burkholderiales; family Methylophilaceae; genus Methylotenera_A. Next base: position 10,004 of record JAABQZ010000045.1, read on the forward strand.
CTGGCTTTTGGGCAAGTTTCTTTATTAAAGTTTCGCCAGTATTCCCTTCAGTACTTATCGTGCCAGTAACGCGGCTGGCTTTGGCGCAACGCACTCACGCCAATGGGATTTGTTTGCGTAAAATCTAAAGTCAGCGCACCTTGGTAGTCAGATCGATAAGTCAACGCGCCACCATCTTGGAACCGCTTCTCTATCAATGGTTTAGGATGCTTAAAGCGGTTTAAATAACCCACTGTAAAAATAACATGCTGCGCGCCTACCGCTTGCACAAACTCACGTGTCGAGGAGGTTTTGCTGCCATGATGTGGCGCAATAAGTACGTCACTTTTTAAGCTAGAGAAAATATCTTCACCCGACGCCTCATGCTTATTGGCCTGCAGGTCAGCACCTTCGATAGTATCGTTTAAAAGTGTATTTTCCGCCCCCTTTTCGATATCTCCTGTTAATAATAGACTACCGAATTGACTGCTCACTTTCACTACGCAACTGCGGTTATTGTCTTTAATATTGGCGTTTTCATAGCTGGCTAAAGTTGGCGAAAGCACTTCGAATTGCACTTCGTCCCACAGCCACGTTTGGCCTGCAAAGCATTGTATTGATTTTTTTGTGCTCGCTGGAGCCAAGTTTTCATGCAAGTTATTATCCAAACCGAATGAGCTCATTACCCAAGTCACCGGCATCTGTGCTAGTACGGACGCTACGCCGCCACTGTGGTCAGTGTCGTCATGACTCACCATAAAACCATCTAATTTTTTAACACCCGCGCCACGTAAAAACGGCACTACAATGCGGCTACCCGCGTCACTTTGTGTCGAAAAACGTGGCCCAGCATCATACAAAAATGTGTGATTTCTAGTTTGCACCACCAATGCCAAACCCTGGCCGACATCTAGCACCGTCGCGCGCATTTCACCTTTAGCAAGTTTGGCTGGACTGACAAAAAATAGAGGCAAAAACAAAATGAAGCCTAACCAACGCTGTGGAAAACCACGTGGCAACAGCAACCAAACCGCGCCGAGCATTGCCAATAGCAGCGTCCAAATAGGCGGCGCAGCCTGTTGCCAAGTAGGTAAGTTTGATAAAAAACCCAAGCCCTGCATACATATTTCCAAAACAAAGTGTGCTGTATGCAAAATAAAATCCAGTGGCACAATACTGCCAATAATAGACAATGGCATAACCAATAAGCTGATAACAGGGATTGCAAACGCGTTAGCAACTGGCGAAACAATGGAAGCTTGGCCGAACATCACAATGAGCAAAGGCAGCAAACCGAGGGTAATCGCCCACTGTGTATGCACTGCAGTTTTAAATGCAGAAAGCGGCTTTAAGCGCCCTACCGTGATGTAAGCAATTAAAGCCACCGCACCAAACGACAACCAAAACCCAGGTGCAATCACCGCCCAAGGGTCAACAATCACCACGACTAGCACGGCAATAGCTAAGGCACGCGAAATCGCCAAATTTCGTCCTAATAATAATGCTAATGCAAATGTGGTGAGCATCAACAGCGTGCGCTGGGTGGGTACTGACATGCCTGCTAGTAGCGCATAAACAATGGCAACCATCAAACCTGCAATGGTGGCAGCTTTGCGCGTGGGCATGCGCATGACCAAACTGGGCGCTCGTCGCCATACAAATGCAACAATCGCATAAGCCAGACCAGCCAGCATAGTAATATGAAGCCCAGAAATACTGACAAGATGATTCACGCCCGTGCGCAGAAATATATCCCACTGGGCTTGGGTAATTTGGCTGTCTTCCCCTACCACCAACGCTCGAACGACACCAGCGTAAGGCTTATTCTCTAGGGCTTGTGAAATTCGATTGCCGATTTTTTCGCGTAGACTTTCCACCATATAAGTTGGCCGCCACACAAAATTGGTGAGCTTTCCATAGCCACTCTTACCATGGACACTGCCAGTAGCGCGTATATTTTCGGCCAAAGCCCACGCTTCGAAATCGAAACCATTCGGGTTATAAGTGGTATGCGGACGTTTCAGCCGCACTGTAAATTGCCAACGCTCACCCGCGTGAAAATGGTTGATGTCGCTCGGCGCATTTTCTGGCCTTAGCGACTTCACATTACGATAAAAATTAAGTGAAATATGCTGTGGGACATGTATTTGATTGACTGGTGCTTGCGGCGTCAGAATCTTTTCCACGTCAAATCTAAAGCGCTCGCCGCGTTCGGTGAACTCTGGCAAGCTGGCTACAACTCCAATCACGTTGATGCTTTTTTGCTGCCAATCATGAGGTAACTCATCACTCAAGCGTAGGGCTGCAAAATTAGCCGCCCACATAAAACCTAGCAAACCTGCGAACATCAGATTACATAGTTTTTTTAAGAAAACCGAATGTTGAAAACGATTAAAATAGATGAAAACAGCAAGGCTAGGAGTCAATATCCAT
>JAABQZ010000046.1 GCA_011391175.1 Methylophilaceae bacterium
AGCGGTTTACGCCTGATAGAGTTAGAAGTAGAAATAGATGGAAAATTTGTGCACAAACAACGTGGCGATGGCTTAATTATCAGCACACCCACTGGCACTACGGCATATTCACTGTCTGCTGGCGGGCCTATTTTGCACCCCAATGTAGATGCCATCGCGCTGGTGCCTATTAGTCCACACACCTTAAGTAATCGTCCAATCACGGTGAGTGCTGATAGCAAAATAGAAGTAAGCTTGGTGCAAATAGATGTCGCATATGTGAGCTTTGATGGCCAATTTCAGCTAGATTTAGAAGCTGGCGATAAAATTGTCGTGCGCCGCGCCGCACAAAAAGTAACCTTACTGCATCCAAGTGAGTATTGTTATTTTGAGATGCTACGTATCAAGCTCAATTGGGGTTGATTTTTTTGCTAACAATCGAAACTGACTGTGTTGACTGCGCCTCGCCGTACAAACGCGTACTGTCTTCGGCTTATCGCATTGTCATTTTCGATTCTAAGAAAAATAATTTAGGCAAAACAATTTGTCATTCCGACGCAAGTCGGAATCCAGTGACTTTTAAATTTTTGATGTAACTTTAAATGCTGCAATCCCTCTCCATCCGTGATTTTATTATTGTCGAAACGCTCGATTTAGAGTTTTCGGGCGGCTTTACCACACTCACTGGCGAAACGGGCGCAGGCAAATCTATTTTAATTGATGCACTTTCACTGGCTTTGGGTGAGCGCAACGATGGTGCAGTCATTCGTGCAGGTGCCGAGCGGGCAGATATTAGCGTTACTTTTTCGAGCAACCAGCCTGCTTTAAATTGGCTAGCTGACAATGAATTAAATAGTAATGCTATGGAAAGCGCATCAGAGCTTATTCTTAGACGTGTTATTTATACGGACGGTCGCAGCCGTGGCTTTATTAATGGCGTTGCCGTCACCATTGGCCAGCTAAAAGAGCTGGGCGAATTGTTGGTGGATATTTATAGCCAAAATGCGCATCACTCGCTGCTTAAAACCAATACACAACGCCAAATTTTAGACGAATATGCACAACATATTGATTTGGTAAGCCAAGTCACCAAGCAATATAAAACTTGGCACCAGCTTCACTTGCAGCGAGTTGAAGTAGAGAAAAACGCGGCCGCTTATGCCGATGAACTGGCGGAACTGCGCGATAAAACACGTGAGCTAAAACAATTAAATTTTGATGTGACAGAGTGGGAAGATTTGCAGGCCGAGCATCACAAACTAGCCAACGGCGCTAGCTTGCTGAGTGGATTGGAAGCTTGTATCGCCGCTTTAGACGAGAATGAACCTGCGGTAATCAGTATGCTGGCGCAAGTGCAAAACAAGCTGATTGGCCTAGTAGAATTTGATGCGCAATTGAAAGAGGCGGCCGATGAGGTGGATTCTGCCATCATCCAGTTAGAGGAAGCCTCGCGCAGCTTAAACCGCTATTTGCAACGTACGGAGTTAGACCCTGCGCGACTGAACGAGGTCGAAAATCGCATTCAAGCCGTGCACAACACGGCACGAAAATATCGCAGCAAGCCAGAAGAGTTGCCTGATTTATTAAGTGCAGATGTAGCGCGCATGGCGCAACTGGAAACATTTGCCAACGATGGTGCGCTGGCTAAACTAGAGGCAGAAGCCTTTGCGACCTATCAAGCTTCAGCTAAACAATTAAGCAGTAACCGCCTGCAAGCGGCCAACAGTTTAAGCCAAAAAATTAGCGCAGAAATGCAACGCCTTTCTTTAAGCGGTGGGCGATTTGAAGTGGCGTTAACTGCTTGTGAGGCGACAAGTAATGGCTTGGAAACAGTAGAATTTTTAGTGGCAGGGCATGCGGGTGTGGAGCCAAGACCATTGAATAAGGTGGCTTCTGGCGGCGAGTTGTCGCGCATTAGTCTCGCGCTACACGTGACAACGGCATCTCAAGGCAGCGTGCCTTGTATGATTTTTGATGAGGTGGATGTCGGTATTGGTGGCGGTGTGGCCGAGGTGGTCGGGCAGTTGCTCAAACAACTCGGTGCAGAACGCCAAGTGCTAGTGATTACGCATTTGCCACAGGTCGCCGCGCAAGCTGCACAGCATTTGCAAGTCAGCAAAACACAAGCCAATGGCGCAACCTTAAGTCATATTCAAGCTTTAAGCCAAACCGAACGGGTGGAAGAAATTGCGCGTATGTTGGGTGGTATTCAAATTACCGATACCACGCGTAGTCATGCGAAAGAGATGTTAAAGGTTTAATTTAAGTCAAAATTATATGGTCTGGAAGGCGCATGGGTATTGGTCTGTAGGGCGGATGAGTAGGGCGTTATCCGCCAGAAGTTATTTAAAAAAAGACTCCATGCGGCGGATTACGTAAGCTAATCCGCCCTACGTGGGCTAATTCTCTCCAAGACGTGGAATCCACACCCAGTCTTTGAAGTCAAAATGGTGAGGGCGTGCAGGTAAAGTACGTTTTGTGGCAAATTCATCTGTGAACGTTAATTCAAGCACCATAGTAAGCTGATTTTTACGGTTTTCTGTGGTAGTTTCTGCCTGCAATTCTTTTACACTTTTCCCAACTTTTTTAAGTAGGGTTTCAATTTCAAAACTTAATTTAGAAGTTTGCAACGGATACACAAGCCAGTTATTTGAACCATCAAGAAGTGCTTCTGCAGATACATGATTGTTATAGACTTTTAAATTGAGATTAACATTTGCTCTGATTAATTGTGTTGTTGAGTTAGTAAGCGAAAAAAATGTGAGCCCTGAATCTCCAACGGAAGCACCTGGCATCTTAATTTCATATGTAGTGCCGAGTATTCCTTCTCTGACCCATTTATCGAGGGTAATTTTTGCAATAGTGTTTGTGTCGTATGCATACCAAATTAATACAACTAGCGTTAGCGTAAGAACAATAAGGTTGGCCAAGTCTGTCAGGTTTGGCGACTTAGATGAAAGTTCTTGTATCGCCACATAGATACAAATAGCTAGTGCCGAAAAAGCAAAAACAATCGCTATTAGTTTTTTCATCTGTTACTTCGCCAACTCCGCCGCTTCCACAACCACTTTATACAGTTGCGCTTCTTGTGCAGTTTTAACGCGTTCTCCCACTGCAACCTGATTGCGTTTGCCGGGTTGTACACCGTTAATAATCATCGGTTGGCTTTGACCAACGGCGCGACCTGTTTGTGCATCGTATTTCACCACGCGTACTTGCACGCGACCAACAGGCAAGCTAGTGCCGTTTTCTACCACCGCAAATAAGTTGCCGCTATTATCAGCCTGCGCGCCGCTGCGGATATATTTGGCAGGGTTGCGCGGCAAATCAATCTTAACCGCATGCTCATTAGCTTGTTTGCCTATCTCTGAATTTGAAGTGGCGGCGATTTGATAATGTTTAAGCGCGCCTTCAATATCGCCGCGACCTTCGGCAATATCACCCAAAAGCGCGTGGCCTGGCGCAGTCGGTAACAATTCGTTAGCACGTTTTAAAAATGGCTCGGCCTCAGCTTTTTTGCCCATGTTATATAACGCAATGCCGCTTTGCACATGCGGTTTAAAGTAGTCAGGCTGCATTTTAATGGCTTTGTCGTAATAAACCAGCGACTCTTGGTTTTTCTTTTGGCTTAATGCGATATCACCTAGCAACTCTTGAAAGCGCGGCTCACGTGGTTCGCCTGCAATGGCTTTTTGTGCCAAGGTGGTGGCGGTGGCGGTGTCGTTTTTCTTCAGCGCGGCAATGGCATCGTCATAAGCTTTGTAGGCTGGCTGGGTGGCTTTGAGTTTACCCACTTTTTGCGCATAAGTTTCTTTGCCCATCTCGCCACCTGCACCCAATTTGGCTAAGGTGACTTTATTGGCGTCTACGCGTTCTTGAGAGGGCGGGTGGCTCGCAAACAAGCCAGTAATAAAATCACTTTTACGGTCTTTGCTTAAGCGCACAAAGGTTTCTTGCAGGGTCACTGCAGCGGCAGGGTCGTAACCTGCTTTTTTCATGTAAAGCATGCCGTAATAATCAGATTCGCTTTCAGCATCACGCCCATATTTGCTTCCGATTAACTGTGCGCCCAGCTGTGATGCGCCAACGGCTAAATTGGCATAATCAGTATTTGCCGTACCAATGCCTACTGCAATCATCGCACCTTGCATAAATATGCCGCGCTCCATACTTTTGGCGCCGTGGCGAGCCGCCGCATGCACAATCTCGTGACCCATCACTGCTGCCAGTTCAGCCTCACTATTTAACTCGTACAACAAGCCGCGATTAAATGCGATTTTGCCGCCTGGCATCGCCCACGCGTTGGGTACAGAGTCGTTTAATACAACAAATTCATAGGGTAATTCGGGTCGATCAGACACGGCGCCTAGACGCTTGCCTATGCCTTGCACATAAGCGGTGAGTTCGGGGTCAATAATGTAATCGCCGCCTTGTGATTGGCGCGCAGGCGAATAGTTTTCTTTGCCAATAGCGATTTCTTTATCTTGCGAAACGAATTGAAATTCTTTTTTCTTGGTGACAGGATTGGTGCCGCAAGCGGTGAGGGTGACGGCTAAAATTAGCGCTAAGGAGTATTGAGCAACTTGATTTAGCGTAAGAGAAGAATATCGTTTAAACATGTTAAGCACCTTCTTAAACCTTTCAAAAAAATTATAATTGTTATTACTTTTTTGCTTAGATTTTACTTAATGAAACGTTCTACTTCCTCATTAAGATGACACGCTATAAATGCTGCTTGATTATCTTTTTACTTAATTATCTTTTTGGGCCGCAAGGTTGTTTAGCGCACAAGCCATAAATCATCAGCGAATGTTCTTGCATGACAAAGCCGCGCGATTCAGCTGCATCTTTTTGGCGCTTTTCAATTTCTTCGTCGTAAAACTCTTCTACACGGCCGCACTTAACGCACACAATATGGTCGTGGTGGGTGCCTTCGTTCAGCTCAAAAACCGCTTTGCCGCTTTCGAAATGGTGGCGCGACAATAACCCCGCCTCTTCGAATTGTGTTAACACACGATACACCGTCGCCAAGCCAACATCTTCACCGGTTGTGATTAATATTTTATACACATCCTCGGCCGATAAATGACGTTCTTTGCTGGTTTCAAATAGCTCTAAAATCTTTAGCCGCGGCAGTGTCGCCTTCAGTCCAGCATTCTTTAAGTCTTTTTGATCATGCATAATTTTGCTCGTTTTTTACCAATAATTTTCGACTAATAATGAAGCGCCAAACCGACTAAAACTAGTATTAAGGTTTTAGCCTAAGTCTCGACGTGTTATATTAACGCCAATTTAGTAATAAGTCTTTAAACTCCATAAATTCATGCGCTATTTTTTAATCGTACTTTTCCTCTTGTTGGCTGGTTGCGGTTCGGCTGTCCCTACCATCAAGCCATTCAAAATGGATATCCAGCAAGGTAATGTGGTCACCTCTAAAATGCTGTTGCAATTGCGACCTGGCATGACTAAATCTCAGGTCAAATTTATTATGGGCTCACCACTGATTGTGGATAGCTTTCATAAAGACCGTTGGGATTATTTTTATCAGTTGCGTCAAGCCGGCAAAATTGTCGAGCAACGGCGCGTGATATTAGATTTTGATAAAGATTTACTAACTAAAGTACGTGGTGATGTGGTGCCACAGGGCACAGCTGGCGCAGCTACTGGTAATGAGTCGAGCGTTGCAAAAACCATTACGGTAGAACCCAAACCTAAACAAGAAAAAAGCTGGGCGGATAAGCTGAAGTTCTGGGAAAGTGATGGGCCTGCAAAGGAAGTCGAGAAAGTGCCTGCAGCGCGAGAAAAAACTGATGCCCCGGAAGCCAATATACAAGCGCCTGCTGGCGATGCTCCAACAAGCAGTATAGTTGCACCTACTAACGATGCGTCGGCGACAGAGGTGCCATCTGTATTAGCTGTGCCAATTGGTGGTGTGTTGGCGCCTGATGCACCAGTGGTTGATGCACCTGTAGTTGAAACGCCGACGGTAGATACGCCTGTCATTAGTGTACCAGCAGTAGAAGCGCCTCTAGCGGAGACCCCCGCAGTAGAACCTGTCATTGCAGCGCCAGTGATTGAAGCCCCTGTAACTGAGGTAGCACCTGCGGATATAGTAAAGCCTGCAGAAATTTCTCAACCTAGTGAAGCACCGCAGGTTGATTTGCCAAAAGCGCCTGTACCAATGCCTGCTGCCAAAGCGGGCGGGCCGTTGATTTTCAGAATGGATAGAAATCTTGATTTGAAAAACTTACAAGCACCAGCAGAAGCGGCGCCAGCACCTGAAGCCGAAATTAAAAGCGACGCCATTGCGACTAAGCCCAAAAAAATAGAACCACCATTACCGCCAGAAGAAGCGCCAGGTTACTTTGAGCGCATGCTAGAGAAAATTGGTTTTTAATCGTATTAAGTTAAAAATTAAAGTAAAAACTATGACGACAAAAATTGTAATTGCAGGCGCCAGTGGGCGCATGGGCCAAGTGCTGATACAAGGTGTTTTTGATGATGCTGAGATGCAACTGTTTGGTGCGCTTGACCGTGCAGGAAGCGTCAGTATTGGTCGAGACGCCGGTGAATCAGTGGGCAAAAACACGGGTATATATATTAGCGATGATGCCGCGGAAACGCTGCAAGGCGCAGATGTGCTGATTGATTTTACTCGGCCTGAGGCGAGTTTGGATTATTTGGAAATTTGCCAGCGGTACAAAGTAAAGCATGTGATTGGTACGACAGGATTTACGGTTGAGCAAAAAGCCAAAATCGAAGCCGCCTCCAAAAAAACGGCAATTGTCTTTGCGCCCAACATGAGCGTGGGTGTGACTTTGCTGCTGGACTTGGTTGAGCAGGCTGCTAAAGTGCTAGGCGATACTTACGATATTGAAGTGGTAGAAATGCACCATCGCCATAAAGTTGATGCACCATCAGGTACGGCTTTAAGATTAGGTGAGGCAGCGGCAGCGGGCTTGGGGCAAGAGCTGAAAGATTGTGCCATCTATGCGCGCGAAGGTGTGACTGGTGAGCGCGAAGCCGGCAAAATTGGCTTTGCCACCTTGCGTGGAGGTGACGTAGTGGGCGACCACACGGTTGTATTTGCAGGTATAGGTGAGCGAGTAGAAATCACTCACAAGGCCAGCAGTCGCGCAACGTTTGCACTTGGCGCTTTGCGTGCAGCCAAATTTTTACAAAGCCATGCGACAGGCTTGTTTGATATGCGCGATGTTCTAGATTTAGGGTAGCTTTTTGAATGACGCCAGATTGAAGGCTCGAATCAATCCCACTAGAATCCGCTTCGCAGGAACATTGAAGTTTGGCCAATAAAAAGACATTCTTTATTAGCTTATTGACCATATTTGGCGTGGTGTTTGTTTGGTCAGCCATTAAGCCACATGACTTTTTCACTTGGCTTTTAGAAGTGATGCCCGTCATCATTGCGTTGCCAATTTTGTTTTTTACGTATCAAAAATTTCCGCTTACGCGCCTGCTGTACATTTTAATACTCATCCATGCCATTATTCTGATGATTGGCGGTCATTACACCTATGCCTTGGTTCCAATTGATGATTTACCTGTATTCAGTTGGCTTAAAGAAACATTTGATTTGGATAGGAATTATTACGACCGCATTGGGCATTTTGCACAGGGTTTTGTGCCAGCCATCATTGCGCGAGAAATTTTAATCAGGAACTCTGTTGTTGAAGCTGGTGCTTGGTTATTTTTTGTGGTGTGCTGTATTTGCTTAAGCATTAGTGTCTGTTACGAGCTTATCGAATGGTGGGTAGCAGTGGCTGCTGGCGCAGCGTCTGAGGATTTTTTAGGCGCACAAGGCGACGTATGGGACGCGCAGTGGGATATGCTAATGGCATTGATTGGCGCGATTTCGGCACAAATTTTATTGAAGAATATGCACGACAAGCAGTTGTTAAATCTTCAAAGCCAGCTTGAACCTTAAGCTAAATTCCGCTATAATTCGGCAATTCTGAAACGGGAAGAGTCCAACAAGCTCCTCCCGTTTTGCACATCTAGTTTTGTCTATTAAACCATGTGCGTCGCATCGAAAATTAAGGAGTAAACCAGTGTTACAATCTGTGCCAAAAGCAATTCCAGCAGTGTTAGTGTTAGCAGATGGAACTGTTTTTAAAGGCATTGCAATTGGTGCTTCTGGTCACACAGTCGGTGAGGTGGTATTTAACACCAGCATGACTGGTTATCAAGAAATCCTGACCGACCCGTCCTATACCGAACAAATCGTGACGCTCACTTATCCCCACATTGGCAACTATGGCACTAACGCCGAAGATGTTGAGTCTGGCAAAGTTTATGCCGCGGGCTTAATCATTCGCGATTTACCTTTGCTGGAAAGCAATTTCCGTAGCACGCAAAACTTAAGTGATTATTTAAAAGCCAATCATATCGTTGCACTTGCAGATATTGATACGCGTGCGCTCACGCGGCATTTGCGTGAAAAAGGTGCGCAAGCAGGCTGCATTATGGCGGGCGAGGTGGATGAAAAAGTGGCGCTGCAAAAAGCTCAGGCTTTTCCAGGTTTAAGTGGTATGGATTTAGCCAAAGTGGTGAGCTGTAAAGCTGCCTATGAATTCACTGAAGGTGAATGGGCGCTGGGCAATGGTTACACAGCTGCGCCCGCAGAACGCTATCATGTAGTTGCTTATGATTACGGTGTTAAGCGCAATATTTTACGTATGCTGGTGTCGCGTGGCTGTAAAGTGACCGTGCTGCCAGCACAAACCAGTGCAGAGGTTGCGCTAAGCTATAAGCCAGATGGCATATTTTTATCGAATGGCCCTGGTGATCCTGAACCTTGCGATTACGCCATTAGCGCCATTAAAACCTTGGTGGAAACAGGCATCCCAACGTTTGGTATTTGCTTAGGGCATCAGTTGTTGGCATTAGCTTCAGGTGCTAAAACACTCAAGATGAAATTCGGTCACCATGGTGCGAATCATCCGGTGCAGGATGTGGAAACGAAGCGGGTTTATATCACTAGCCAAAACCATGGCTTTGCAGCAGATCCCGCCACTTTGCCTGGCAATGTAAAAATTACACATGTGTCTTTATTTGATGGCAGCCTACAAGGCATTGCGCGCACCGACAAGCCTGCATTTAGCTTTCAAGGCCACCCGGAAGCTAGCCCAGGACCTACCGAAATGAGTGAATTGTTTGACCAGTTTATTGAAATGATGAAGCAAAGGAAGACGAGTTAATGGGCAAGCGTACAGATATTAAGTCCATTCTCATTATCGGTGCGGGGCCTATCGTCATCGGCCAAGCCTGCGAGTTTGATTACTCGGGCGCACAAGCCTGTAAATCCTTGCGCGAAGAAGGTTACCGCGTCATTTTGGTGAACTCAAACCCAGCCACTATTATGACTGACCCAGAAATGGCGGATGCGACGTATATCGAGCCAATCACTTGGAAAGTAGTCGAAAAAATCATCGCCAAAGAGCGCCCTGATGCACTGTTGCCTACCATGGGCGGACAAACTGCACTCAACTGCGCCTTAGATTTAGACAAGCACGGTGTGTTGGCTAAATACAATGTAGAGATGATAGGCGCTTCAAAAGAGGCCATCGATAAAGCCGAAGATCGGCAAAAATTTAAAGAAGCCATGACCAAAATTGGTTTGGGTTCCGCACGGTCTTCTATCGCACATAGCATGGAAGAGGCGCTGCAAGTGCAAGCCAGTATTGGCTACCCTGCCATTATTCGCCCGTCATTCACCATGGGTGGCAGCGGCGGTGGCATTGCTTACAATCGTGAAGAATTCATCACTATTTGCGAGCGCGGCTTAGACGCATCTCCTACCAAAGAACTATTGATTGAAGAGTCGATGCTGGGTTGGAAAGAATATGAAATGGAAGTGGTGCGCGATAAAGCGGACAACTGTATCATCATCTGCTCAATTGAAAACCTTGACCCGATGGGCGTGCATACTGGCGACAGCATTACCGTAGCGCCTGCACAAACACTGACCGATAAAGAATATCAAATCATGCGTAACGCTTCGCTAGCAGTTTTACGCGAAATTGGTGTGGATACGGGTGGGTCTAACGTGCAATTTGCCATTAACCCGGACGATGGCCGCATGATTGTGATTGAGATGAATCCGCGCGTGTCGCGATCATCTGCGCTGGCTTCAAAAGCCACCGGCTTCCCAATTGCTAAGGTGGCAGCTAAGTTGGCGGTGGGCTTTACATTAGACGAGTTGAAGAATGACATCACTGGGGGTGCCACACCTGCCAGCTTTGAGCCTAGTATTGATTACGTCGTAACTAAAATACCAAGATTCGCCTTTGAAAAATTCCCACAAGCAGATTCGCGCCTCACCACGCAAATGAAATCTGTGGGCGAAGTGATGGCGATTGGCCGCACCTTTCAAGAATCATTCCAAAAGGCCTTGCGTGGGCTTGAGGTTGGCGTGGATGGCTTAGACGAAATCAGTAATGACATTGATCGTATCACCAAAGAAATGGGTGAGCCGGGGCCTGAGCGTATTTGGTATGTTGGCGATGCTTTTAGAATAGGCATGAGCATTGAGCAGATATTTAATATCAGCAAAATTGACCCTTGGTTTTTGGCGCAGATTAAAGATATTATCGCGCGCGAAACTGCACTAAAAGGTAAACATATTGCTGATCTTGATAAAGACGCGCTGTTTCAATTAAAACGCTGTGGATTTAGCGACCGCAGATTGGCTACGCTGTTAGAAACCGACCAGCACGCGGTGCGTGCTTATCGCCAAGCACACAACATTCGCCCAGTATACAAGCGCGTGGATACTTGCGCAGCTGAGTTCGCCACCAATACGGCCTATATGTATTCTAGCTATGAGCAAGTATGCGAAGCCGCGCCAACAGATAAGAAAAAAATCATGGTGCTGGGCGGCGGGCCAAATAGAATTGGCCAAGGCATTGAGTTTGACTATTGCTGCGTGCATGCTGCGTTTGCTATGCGTGATGACGGTTACGAAACGATTATGGTTAACTGTAATCCTGAAACCGTTTCGACCGATTACGACACCAGTGACCGTTTATATTTTGAGCCGGTGACACTAGAGGATGTGCTGGAAATTGTGCACATCGAAAAGCCAGTGGGCGTGATTGTGCAGTATGGTGGCCAAACTCCACTTAAATTGGCAAGAGGTTTAGAAAAGGCAGGTGTGCCTATTATTGGTACCACGCCAGATGCGATTGACCGCGCTGAAGACCGTGAGCGCTTTCAAAAAATGCTGCAAGATTTAGGCTTAAAACAGCCGCCAAACCGTACCGCACGTACACCAGAGGCTGCACTCATCGCGGCTAATGAGATTGGTTATCCGCTCGTGGTTAGACCCTCATATGTTTTAGGTGGTCGCGCTATGGAAATTGTGCATGAGCAAAGCCAACTAGAGCGCTACATGCGCGAAGCGGTGAAAGTGTCGAATGATTCACCAGTGTTGCTGGATCGTTTTTTAAATGACGCACTAGAGATTGATGTAGACGCGATTTGCGATGGTGAGGACGTGTTGATTGGTGGCATTATGCAGCACGTAGAGCAGGCGGGGGTTCACTCAGGTGACTCAGCTTGTTCATTGCCGCCGTATAGTTTAAGTAAAGAATTACAAGATGTATTGCGTGAACAAACTGTGCAAATGGCCTTGGCGCTTGGCGTTAAAGGGTTAATGAATGTGCAGTTTGCGATTCAAGGCACGACTGTTTATGTGCTAGAAGTAAATCCGCGCGCATCAAGAACAGTGCCGTTTGTATCAAAAGCTTGTGGTTTGCAACTGGCAAAAATCGCAGCACGTTGCATGGCTGGGCAAAGTCTGAAATCGCAAGGGGTAACAAAAGAAGTCATTCCGCCTTATTACTCAGTGAAAGAAGCTGTGTTTCCGTTCATCAAGTTCCCGGGCGTTGATACAATACTTGGGCCTGAGATGAAATCGACAGGGGAAGTGATGGGCGTTGGCGTAACTTTTGCTGAAGCATTTGTGAAATCACAGTTAGCCGCATCGGCCAAGTTGCCTAAAGGCGGCCGCGCATTTATCAGTGTACGCAATGAAGATCATCTAAAAGTGGTAGATATTGCACATGATTTAGCGAAGCTCGGGTTTTCTTTGGTGGCGACTAAGGGTACTGCAAACGTGTTGAAGGAATATGGCCTGACGGTAACGCCCGTGAATAAAGTAGCAGAAGGTAGACCGCACGTGGTGGACATGATCAAAAATAGCGAAATCAGTTTTATTGTAAATGTGACTGAAGATAAAAAAGCAGTGGCGGATAGCTACGAAATTCGCCGTAGCGCATTACAAAATAAAGTGACTTATTACACCACGCTGGCTGGCGCTAAGGCTGC
>JAABQZ010000047.1 GCA_011391175.1 Methylophilaceae bacterium
CCGACCCGCGTGTAGTGCCTGAAGCTCGCAGGCTAGATAAAATTACCTTTGAAGAAATGCTGGAACTTGCCAGCCAAGGCAGTAAGGTATTACAGATACGCTCGGTAGAATTTGCAGGTAAATATAAAGTTAAATTACGTGTGCTATCCAGCTTTGAAGAAGAAGGCGATGGCACACTGATTACATTTGAGGAAGCAAGTAAGGACAACGACATGGAAGAACCCATTATCTCTGGCATTGCATTTAATCGTGATGAGGCCAAAATCACTGTGCTAGGCGTACCCGATACACCAGGCATTGCTTACCAAATATTAGGTCCCATCGCTGACGCCAATATTGATGTAGATATGATTATTCAAAACACGAGCGCGAACGGTGAGACCGACTTTACTTTTACCGTTCATAAAAACGAGATGAATAAGGCACTTGGAATACTTAAAGACAAAGTACAAGGCTTTATTAAAGCGCGTGAAATTATAGGAGATGACAAAATCGCCAAAGTAGCTGTGGTGGGCGTGGGCATGCGCTCGCACGTCGGCATCGCTAGCCAAATGTTTCGCACGCTAGCGGAAGAAGGTATTAACATACAGATGATTTCTACTAGTGAAATCAAAATTGCGGTAGTGGTAGAAGAAAAATATATGGAACTTGCAGTTAGAGTGCTACACAAAGCGTTTGAATTGGAAGAAGCTTAGGCCGAGTTTTCATTGATTTTTAGGGGCGTTTCAAGTAATATCGCGCCCTTGCAGTAAAACGTAGTTGAGTAAAACGGAGAGCTGGCCGAGTGGTCGAAGGCACTTCCCTGCTAAGGAAGCATACGGGCTTAAATCTGTATCGAGGGTTCGAATCCCTCGCTCTCCGCCAAATAAACTAACCATCTGTTTTTTATTAGTAATAAAAAATATAGCAGCTACTCTTGATGAGCACATTGTGAGCCATAAAAGGCGTTTCTGTGAGAGTTTTTACCAAACTTAAACTTCTAGACATGGTGTGTATAATTACCGCTCTATCATCCCAGTCCATTACGAAAAACATTTGGTTTTACTGAAATCAAAAGATTACTTCACACAAAAAATTCCACCTTGGTAAAGCTTTATGCCCAACATTTTAACTTATCTCTTAAAATCGGTTTACTAGGATATGAAACATTATTTTTTAATAAAAGTAACCTAATAAATTTAAAAAAATGGCAAAAACTAATCGCGTTAAGTACTAATAATTCTTATCGATATACTCAATAATGGGTTTTACACCAACCAATGTACCACTACTCTGAAACTGAATTTGACCTTTTTCATTTAAAAGCGTGACAGTATTAGAGTGTGCAACATCGCCGTCTTTGACAAATTTGTATCTTCCATTGAGCGCGTTAGAAAGTGTGCGCACTGATTTGTTATTACCTCGAAGCAATTTCCAGTTTTGATTAAGTTTCTTTTTTTCGGCAAAAGCTTTAAGCACTTTTGGATAATCTGTGTCAGGGGTTAGAGAAACCAATACGAATCCAATTTTTTTTCGCATCTTTGCTGGCATTTCCTGCTCTATACGTTTCATACTTTCTACAATAAGTGGGCATGAGTTGGAGCAGCCCGTATAAATAAGCGCAATGACTTGCGGTTTACCTGCTAAAGATTCTAACGGCATAGTTTCATTACTTTCTGTTTGCCAAGTACCGCCAACATGGTAAATAGAGTCACCAGGCAAAGCAGGCTCTGCAGAAAGTGAATGGCTAATGATAAACAACAGAACGACTATTATCACTCTCATCATCTATCCTTAATTGTTATCATCAGCTACACACCTAAATCCTAAACTACCTAATGTAAATTTAGCATTTAGGCTAGAACGAAACCCATAGCGCATAAAGGCAGCATAATCACTTGGGTCAACAGACCCAACACTTCCAGAAGCACAGTAAATATCTTTATTAACACTACTGTCACCACGCGATTCGCCGCTAATTAAATTTGAGTTAAAGTCTTCAGTCCACTCCCATATCAGCCCATGCATGTTATGCACACCCCAATAATTGGCTTCATCTTGACCAACTACTATTAATGGCTGTTTTGCGGCTTTAGCGTACCAATCCAATATCTTCTGGTTATAGCCTTTCTCTGCGCTTCCATCTTTTTGGGTTGAAGATGCCTGTGCCACATACTCCCACTCTGCAATTGTTGGTAGACGCTTTTGCTTTGCTTGACAATAAGCTTGCGCTGCATACCAAGAAATAAAAACTACTGGTTTATCTAGATCAGCCGAGCTGGGTTTATATTGATTTGAAGTCTTTATCCAATGATTTAAATAGTTTTCTTCTACAAAAAGCTTTGGCGCTAAACCTCGTTGCCAATTAGGATTGGCTACAATAAAACGTTGATATTCACTGTTAGTGACAGGGTACTTATCTAACCAAAAAGTAGATACATTGATTAATGGACTATCTGCGCTTAGATACAGTGGACGATATACGCCTGCTGCAATATTAACCATATTATCTCTACCCCAAGCATGGGAGGTAATGAATACTAGGAAAATAATGCAGTAGCGTAACATTCTGAAACCTCATGTATTGTTAATGACTACCTATCTTAGCTGGAATGATACTACGTTGCTTATCAACTTGGGCTGACGTCACTTGGCCACCGTTGTTTCCAAAGCTATTCAACACATAAGTTAATACATTAGCAACTTGACCATTATTGAGTGCAATAGCTGGCATCACACTGTCATAAGTTTCACCGTTCACTTTTATAGGACCTGAACGACCGTGTAGGACTATGTTAATGGCACGATTATGGTCTGCATTTAAAAAGTCAGATTTCGCGACTGGTGGGAAAGCGCTAGGTATACCTTCCCCGCTCGCTTGGTGACAGGCCAAGCAATTATTCTCGTATATATTTTTTCCAAGCGCGATTTGCTGTTCCTTAGTTAAATCTTCATTCTCAACTGCAACCGTAGGGTTTGCAATAGATTGCGTTGCAGACCCTTCTGGTAAGTAAACTTTGTCCGCTTGTTTGCCTGAGTAAATAATTTTATCTTCTGGGCCATTAACTTTCAGCATACCCAGAGCACCTTTGTTAAATGCACGGAAAATAGAATGATCAACCATAATAAATGTGCCAGGAACATCGACTTTAAATTCAGTCATTGCCGCACCACCGGCAGGCACTAACGTTGTTTGAACATTTTTATTTACTAAATCACCACCCTCCACACTTACTTTGTCAAAAATTTCACCAATCACATGAAAAGAGGAGACTAAGTTGGGACCACCATTACCTACGAACAATCTCACTGTTTCACCAACTTTAGCGGTAATCGCATTGTCACCATTTAACGCACCGACAGAGCCATTAAATAACACATAATCCGGCTGCTCTTTAATCGCTTTTTCCATATCAAAAGGCTGTAGCCCGGCTTCCCCATATTTACCTTTAGTATAGAAATCACCCTGCATGACATAATACTCTCGATCTACTTTTGGCAACCCTGCTTTAGGTTCTACAAGAATCAAACCATACATTCCATTTCCTATGTGCATTCCTACTGGAGCTGTGGCACAGTGATACACATATAAACCAGGATTAAGTGCTTTAAAACTAAACGTTGAAGTATGCCCAGGCGCTGTAAATGATGAGGCCGCACCGCCTCCAGGCCCTGTAACCGCATGCAAATCAATGTTGTGAGGCATTTTTGAGTCTGGGCTGTTAGATAAGTTAAACTCAACTTCATCGCCCTCACGAATACGTATAAATTGTCCTGGCACTTGTCCTCCAAATGTCCAAAACATATAGTCCACACCATCCGCTAAACGCATGACTTTTTCTTGTGTTTCCATATTCACCACAACCTTTGCAACGTAATCTCGCGTAATAGGTGGAGGGACGTTAGGCGCTTGTGTTAACACAGCCTTAATGACGGGCAGATTACTAGTAGATTCTTTCTCAATATTTGCTTGAGTTGAAGATGACTTTTCACTTGACTGATCACATGATGTAAGCGCTATTACTGCTCCTATGACACTGACGATCATTCTAATTTTTAAATTGCTCACGATTAGCTCCTTGTTGGGTCATGAATATGTTTAGGCCAATCAAAGCAATAAATAAACTTTAATAAGCATAACAACAGCGTACGCAGTGGCGCTTCAAAATGAATTGATTTAGGTCAATTAAATAGATTATTTTTTAAAGACGTCATAAGGATAGGTACTTCTTAATTGTGAAGTCGTTATGCTATATAAAACAGCGGCTTAGCCAAATGTACCATCCGCTCTTGGCTTTAGTAGTATAGGCATGTAGATTGCCGAATAAATAGCAAAACCCAATACCCAAAACACAGCAGCAACCAGTACCCACAACGTGTAAAACTGTGTGGTAATCATGGGGACTATTACCCGAAATATCACGCTTACAATCAAGCAGACGAAAGCCAGCTTGATCCAAGGCGAGGGTACTCTGATGTCTCGCCCTGTATGCCCCAACGCAACGCGTGACATCATACTAAGTGTCATTAAGCCAATTCCACCGATGGTGAATAGATGCAACGTTAAAATCGATAGGTTGTTATTTTCAGCCTGTAAGGCAAAAAACATAAAACCGACATTAATAAACCAAGCGGATAAATACAAGCTCCATAGTAATGGCACACGCCATAGCCCAGCCGTGTGCCAATTGCATAAGCGAAAGCCATTTAAAGCAAACAAAGCCCAAGCAAACGCCATGGTCAAGTAAGTTGCACGGATAAAAAGAACATTAATGAACAACGCTAAAAAAACGACCAGAATACTGATGTCTAACCATTTGTATTGTTTCAGCTGCACCCTAACTTCTGTGCCGCGCTCAATAAAAAAGGGAATAACACGACGCCCTATCATCAAAATAAGGCTAATGAATAATAATACGGCGCCATTAATGGCATACAGCATGCCGTTGGATAACACCCCAAAATAACCTAGAAAAAATACAATGTTGCCTAACAATAACAACAGCACCTTAACCACAACAGCCAGTTGCATCCATTGCTTTGATTTGATAATGGGGAGAGTGATAGCCACAACAAGCATAAGACCAAACAGTAAATCTGCGCTCGCGGCCCATGGTAAAAAGGTAGTGCCAAATAAAAATAGCACCCTTGCTATGCACCAGAGTATAAACAGTATCGCGAGTGGTTTGCCGAACAAAGTGGGAATGCCAGTCCAGTTTTTAACTGCCGTTAATAAGAAACCCGCTACCACTGCCAGGCCATAACCATAAAGCATTTCATGTGCATGCCATTGGCTGGCAGTGATGTGTTTTATATTAGCGAACCCATTTGAAAAATACACAAACATCCATAACATGATGGACACAACGGCGAAAACACTTGCGCCTAAGAAAAATGGACGGAAGCCCAGATTAAATAGCGCAAATTGCTTTGTATCTTCCTGATTAGATTTTTTGATTTGAATGAGCATAATCACTTAAGTGTTGGGTAGGTTAGGGTTCGCATAATCAGGGACATATTACTCGTAATAACAATATGCGGATTTGATTCAAAACAAGACTCCGTAAATATATATACATATAACGACAATTTGACAAACCACACCATGATGAAATATCAGTCCAAAAGTTATGATTCAGTAAGTTCATCAGAATTGTCATTTGTTATCGGGTCATTTGTGCATACAATAATGGGAGCTCTTTTGGTAACTCTTCTGGCTTTCTTATAACGGCGTATCCGCCTGCTCCGAACAAGTGTGGCAGATACTCGTTGTCTTCGTTGTCAATGGTAACGCAGAATGGTCGCAAGCCTTGTTGACGTGCCTGATGCAACGCCATACGGGTATCTTCAATACCGTAACGCCCTTCATAGCGATCCAAATCATTGGGTTTACCATCTGTCAGCAATAATAATAAACGTTGACGTTGTTTCTGTGCTTTAAGTAATTCTGTCGCCTGACGTATCGCCGCACCCATGCGCGTATAGTAACCAGGTTTTATCGCTGCAATGCGTCCTCTGGCCAAATCGTCGTAGCGCTCATCAAAACTTTTTAAGCGATTAAAGCGCACATTGCCACGTCTGAGGGATGAAAATCCATACATAGCAAAGCGATCACCAGTTGCTGACAATGCTTCGGAAAATAGAAACAAGCTGTCACCTATTACATCAATTACACGTGCGCTCTCAGAGGCATAGGCATCTGTAGAAAGCGATAAGTCTGCTAGTAATAAGCATGCCAAGTCACGTTGCTGATTGACTTGTGTACAGTAAGTGCCACGACTATCTCCATGCGTACCGCTGAGTAAGTCGGCTTCTTTGCGCACCCAAGCATCTAGGTCAATTTCCTCGCCATCTTGCTGCCCTTTGAGCCAGGTTCGAGTCGGTGCTAATGCCTGAAATTGGCTACGCAGACGTCGAGCCGTGCGTTTCAAGTGCGGAGGCAACTCACAAGGTTTGGCTTGTGGTGATACATACTCCTGCAGGCGGCAGTAATCTGGTTGCAAAATCTGTTTTTTATAATCCCATTCTGGTAATGAGATACCTTCACCTAACGGTGTGTCATCTTCACCTGCAGGCGGTAAATCTAAATCAAAACGTAACTTCGCAACACTCGTTTCACTATCTCGCGCGACCGTCATGCTATCCATATCTTCCGCAGCCAGTGCGGCACTCTCCATATCATCTTCTTCGTCTTGCGGGCGGTTTACGTTGATATATTCAGTCCATGAAAATAAACTTTCTGCGCGAAACATAACGAGAAAACCATCTTTTCCATCAGGCATTTCAGTACGCTCGGCAGCATGCTTACGGCGACTCTTTGTCAAATTCTTATTTTCTGACTGTGCGCTTTCTGGTGCCCCATCGTTTGTAGCGACCTTGCTTTCTTTACTTTCGGGAGGGCTTGGATGCATCCATAGTGGAACTGGATGAAATGCCTTTTTAGATGGAGGCAATGTAAGAATACATCCTGGTTGTAGTAACGCTCGCCGTATAGCAGCCTCTTGAGCTGCTTCAGCAACTGGAAGACTTTCTGGTGAAGCACGCATAGGTAATAGCGCATTTACCAATTGGTAATATTTGGAAGCCAAACCAGGAAAGCGCGCAAGCGTAGTTTGAGTAGCCGCTTGATTGCGTACAATCCAAGGTAAATTGTTATTAACATTAACGGCTGAAAGCGCAACTAACCATAAATACAAATCGCGATTAAGAGTACGCTCAGAAAATAATGATATTTTTTCTGGCAAGCGCAATGTTTCACCATCTCTCCAAGACAACTCAATGCGCTCACCACTACTAGCAATGCGCTCTTTCCAACTGCGACGTGCACCGTGACGAGTTGGTGGTGCGGCGGAAATATTTAAGCCTGGATCACCACCTAATGCACGAAAAAAAATGGCTGCAACTTTGCTCATTTCGTCCAAGGTAACGACCGCCTCTATGTGTTGCTTGTCTGCAACACGTGTGACTAATTTATGCCAAAGCTCACCGACGTATTCTTCCATGTTTTAGCTTCTAATCAGATAAAAGCAGCTCATTACTAAATCGATTCGTGCTAGCGGCCAAAAGTCGCATTAATCAGCTCCCGCAAGGCAACAGACGTATCAGGATCATCAGTCAGTGTCTCTACTAATGCCGCATTGCAAGCCAGTATCGGGTCACAACCATCTTTGATTAGCGTTGCTGCGTAGACTAACAAACGCGTGCTGGGAACCTCTTCTAAATCATGATCGCGCAACAATCGAAACGCATTCGCGATAGATACCAGTCGTTTTGCAAGCATTTCATCAACACCTGTTTCACCAATAAGAATAGATTCTTCTTGTGCCGCGGTAGGAAAATCAAATGCCAGTGATATGAAACGTTGCCTTGTGGAAGGCTTCATCCCTTTGAGAAAGCTCTGGTAACCTGGGTTATAAGAAACAACTAACATAAACGATGGCGGTGCAGCTAATATTTCACCTGTGCGATCAATTGGTAATATTCTTCGGTCATCGGCTAATGGGTGCAATACTACCGTTGTATCTTTACGTGCTTCGACAACTTCATCCAAATAACAAATGCCACCCTCACGCACTGCGCGTGTCAAAGGACCATCACTCCATTCGGTTTGTCCATCAACAATTAAATGACGCCCTACTAAGTCTGCAGCCGTGAGGTCGTCATGACAGGCAACCGTATGCAGCGGCAGTCCAAGTTTGCTTGCCATATGTGCGACAAATCGTGTTTTACCACAACCAGTAGGACCCTTAATGAGCAATGGTAAATTATTCTTCCATGCACGTTCAAACAGTTCGACTTCGCTACCGTGAGATTGGTAAAAAGGTAAGCTTTTCATAAAGATTCCAATGCTACTTTTGATTAACTTTCACTTCACAACCACATTAAATTTTATGGTATGCCCTTTAAGTAAGCTAAGGCTATTAAGCCTCCAACGATGACAAAATAGGAAAACATAATGCCTCGCCAAAGTAATTTGGTCTTATATAAACCCATAAAATAATTTGCTACTAACTGGCTCTTAATCATGGTGATAGCTAACAGCGTCAACATGACATCTTGACCTTGCATGCCTGTTTCACCTATACAGAAGGATACAATGGTTAGCGCAACCAGCACTAACCATATTGCTGTAGAAAAGTAATTCGGTTTGTTTTCTGTCTTTTGTATATCACTCATCATGTTTACTCAACGAATAATGTAAATCAGCGGGAACAATATAATCCATAAAAAATCCACCATATGCCAAAATGAGGCGCCCGTTTCTACACCGACATAGTCTTGTACACTATATCCGCTACGCAGGCTCTTTATAATGATGTAGCCAAGAATAACCATACCCATTAATACATGCATAAAATGGAAAAATGTTAGAGATAGATAAAACATATAAAAATTATTTGTGCTCATGGTAATGCCAGCAGAAAATTTGGCATTGAATTCCCACATTTTGACGCAAACAAATACACCGCCAAGCAAAAAAGCACCTGTGAGAAAGTAGGCACAATGTTTAGATGATCCGTGTTTGATTGCAGAAACGCCTCTAACCACAAAATAGCTACTGGTAATAAGAACCAGTGTATTGATAACACCAGAACTAAGGCTTAATGTGAGCTGAGATTCGTTAAATATCGCCACATCTTTTGCACGTGCAAAAGCATATGCAACAAATAACACACCAAATGCTAGCATTTCCGCAAAAATGAAAATCCATAATGCAAAATCGCCTGGCAGATCTTCCTTATTGAGCGTGTTTGTACTAATGTTCAATCGCGTTCCAATGTTTTGTGTTTTAGTCATTAAGAAAAGGGGAACTAAAGCTCCCCTTTTCTTACTTCATCTCAGTTACGCTAAGACAGGACTTTTATCTTTAACAAAGAAGCTCCAGATATAAAGTAGCAGCCCTATTAGGAATACCACCCCAACCGCCTCACGTGCCCAGTAAAAGATTGCCAGCTGATCTTGCACCGCCATGAAGCCCATTGGTGTCTCTGACACCCGTTGCAACCATACCTGCACAATCCCTGCACCAGTAAGAAGTAATGCAATCACAAACATAGAAACTGTCATTAACCAAAATGACCACATCTCCATCACTTGCGCTTTCTCAGAGTTCGCTGCACGACCTCTTAAAATAGGCATCGCATACGAAATCATGGTGAGCACGACCAAGGCATAAGCACCATAAAATGCTAGGTGACCATGCGCTGCGGTTAACTGTGTACCGTGTGTATAGTAATTAACTGGTGCTAGCGTATGCAAGAAACCCCATAAACCCGCACCTAGGAACGCAACTACACTAGTCCCTAAAGCCCAAATGACCGCAGCTTTGTTTGGATGATCACGACGACGCTTATTCACCATATTGAAGGCAAATATTGTCATCATTAAGAACGGTATCGGTTCTAACGCAGAGAAGATTGAACCCCACCATAACCAGTACTCAGGTAACCCAATATAAAAATAGTGATGCCCAGTGCCGATAATGCCGGTAACCAATGTCATCGTGATAATGACGTACAACCATTTCTCAATCACCTCTCGATCGACACCCGTCACTTTAATCAATACAAAAGCTAACATGGCCCCTAGAATCAGTTCCCATACACCTTCTACCCAAAGATGAACGACCCACCACCAGTAAAATTTGTCTTTAACCAAGTTAACTGGGTTGTAAAATGAAAACAACCAGAATGCTGCTAATCCTAGCATGCCTAGCGTCAACACCATGCTAATCGCTGTTTTGCGGCCTTTTAGAACGGTCATGACAATATTGAATAGCCATGACAGCGCAACCAACACAATCCCGACTTTAGTCGGCAAGGGCTGCTCTAGAAACTCACGCCCCATGGTATTAAGTAGGTCATTGCCTGTCCACTTTGCCAAAGAGGCATAAGGTACCATTAGGTAGCCTAATACGGTAATCGCGCCTGCTACCAGAAACACCCAGAAGGTAATTATCGCTAACTTGGGGCTAAATAATTCCGTTTCAGATTCTTCGGGAATCAAGTAGTAAGAGGCACCCATAAAACCAAACAGCAACCATACAATCAGCAGGTTGGTATGCACCATACGGGCAACGTTAAAAGGGATGGCTGGAAACAAAAAGTCACCGACCACATATTGTAAACCCATGATTAGGCCAAATAGTATCTGGCCTAAAAACAGGGCAATTGCAGCGATAAAGTAAGGCTTCGCCACTGCTTGAGATGCGTATTTCATTGTGATTATCTCCTGTTAGTTAATGGCAAACTAGCCTTCAATGTTTGGTGGCCAATTATTAGTATCAATCTCTGATGTGTATTTTAGGAATTCAATTAAGTCATCTAACTCCTGCTCAGTTAAATTAAATTGTGGCATTTGACGTCGCCCTGGCACGCCTGTCGGCATGCCTTGTATCCACCCTTTAATAAAAGCGGGTCCTCGGCGTTTGTAAACATTACCTAACTCAGGTGCAAAATAGGCACCTTCACCCAACAGCGTGTGGCAACCAATACAATTGTTGGTCTCCCATACCTTCTTGCCATGCTCAACATTCGCTGTAATGTTTTGACTGTTATCTCTGGTTGGAAGAACCCTCATACTGTCAAAGGTAAGGGCAAGAAATAATAGAAAAAAGAACACCCCTCCTCCATAAAATACATTCCGCGCCATCGACTTGGTAAAAATTGCGCTCATAACCATCCCCCCCCTAAGCAGATACTAATTAAAGAAAATACAGAGCAAATTTGCTCATAAAATGTATTTTATATACATCTTTTAAATTATGCAAATAGAATATCCTCTAAAATGTTTATAAACTTATTTATTTAAAGATGACGCTGATTCTTCAGATTTCAGAAAAATATTAGCTAATGGTGCTCCTGATATTAGTAAGTCGGCCAAAGTATATTTATCCAATACCGCATATAATGCAATTTGTGCCTCGCGTAATATTCCCATCAGTTTACAAGCAGACTGTATGCAGCATGTCCCCTCCGTGTTTAGGCATGGCAAAAAGCCCGCATCACCTTCTGAGTCTCGAATCATTTCCCCAATGTTGATGCTTTTTGGATCACGCACCAACCGTAAGCCCCCACCCTTACCGCGCACGGTCTCTATGTAACTTCTTTGTGCCAGGTGGTGTACTACCTTGGTTAAATGGTTTTCAGAAATGTTATAGGCATTCGCAATATCCGATATTTTGACTAACTTGCCGTGCTGGATGCCCAAGTACATAATCACGCGAATAGAGTAATCAGAGAAAGTAGTCAACCTCATTTATAAAGCCTTTAAAAGATGTATTTAAGATATTGCTTATAGGATAATGTTATGATACATTTAAGATGTATTTTACATGCACCTTAAATAATGTCTATGAAAAATTACATTAAATCACCATCACCACAAGTACAATGCATTGTTGATGCGTTGTCACAAGTCATAGATCCAGAAGTTGGGGAGAGTATTGTAGACCTCGGTTTGGTTTATGGTATTGAAGTAACCCAGAACACCGCAAAAATTACTCTTACCTTAACCTCTAGTGCATGTCCAATGGGTGAAATGCTTTTAGAAGACATCCATGAAAACCTAACTAAAATGCTTCCGAACGAGATGGGGTTTGATATCAATTTGGTATGGGAGCCACCATGGAGTCCAGATATGATGTCAGCTGAAGCTAAGCAGCGCTTAGGCTGGGATTGACTCTAGTGTATTTCAAACATGCAATGAGCAACCAAAAATTTCCTATCAGATACAGAATTCCAATTTTTGCAATGGGATTTATCTGCCTTGCATTTGGC
>JAABQZ010000048.1 GCA_011391175.1 Methylophilaceae bacterium
AATGCTGGTGTTGAACCACCACGCTCAGTGCTACCGGCACTTGCCGCAGAACTAGCTAGCGCATTCCAAGCTTGTGTTACACCTGCTGTAAAGCTAAAGCCATTCCAGTTTGGTGATGAGTAAGCCACTTGTGATTTCCAGTCAGCATACATAAAACCAGTACCGATACGACCTAATGTTGTTGTGTTACCAGCCAATGAACCAGCACCTGAACCAACACCTAACAATGTCATGTCATTCAAAATAGCATCAGAAGCATAGATACCTAAATCTTTACCTAACTTGATAGAACCCCATGATTTGTCGCCAAATGTTAAGAACGCTTGGCGGTTTTCTTGTTGTGAACCTTGAATACCCGCTTGTGTTGTTGATGCACCTGGGTTGATGCTGATGGTGAAACCAACATCTAAATCGTTTTGACGTGTTTTACCAGAAACTGATAAATAGTTAGGTAACAAACCAGTAGTAATGTTATTTACTGAGTCTTGGTTACCATCACCAAGGCCTAATGGACCTGTACCAGCACCAGTGTCACCACTGAAATTTGTGTGTGTGTAGTAAGCGTTTACCACGCCACCAATGTCTAATGTCCAATCGCCAGCTGGAATCATGATGCCAGCATTAGCGCTTGAAACACCAGCTAACAGAGCTGCTGCAACTGCTAAACTTAATTTCGTTTTCATATAAATCTCCATGTTTTAATACTTAAAGTTTTAATACTTCAAAGTTTATTTCTAAAGTGTTACTTCTAAAAATACTACCTATTTACTACTAAAATACCCTCATTTTTGAAACTTTTATTATTTCTAACTTAAGCCAACAAAAACGAGAAAGTTCGCGAACTCTCCCAGACTTTATTTATAAATTATTATTAAAACAATTTATATTTATTTACTAAGAAGGTATGACTAGTATGCCAAAAACTGACTTGATGGGGCAAGTAATATGTGGTTTTCTTGTGGTAGATATAAGCAAATGTTGTAATAGCGCAACAATGTGGAAGCGGCTAGTTATATGTTTTTGATACTAGTTGTGAAGATTGATGGATGCTTTGTGCAATGACAAGTGGGCTGTAGGCGCACTCATAAGTAGTCCTCCACCGCAAACAGCCTGCGATGTTCCCGGATGGCAAATCTGTCAGTCATACCCGCAATATAATCCGCGACCGCGCGCGCTTTGTCTATTTTTGCGTATGCTTGGAACTCATTTGGCATCAAGCCAATATCTGCCAAAAATACCGCAAACAAATCACGCACAATCCGCTCAGCCTTAGCGCTCATGCGGTTAACTTTGTAATGCTGATATAAATTTTTGCGTAAAAATTGCTTCAACGCTAAATTCTGCTTTTCCATCTTATTGCTAAAACCCACCAAATAAGGCGCTTGGCGAATGTCTTCTATGCTTTTTGGCTTTAGCTGGCTAATATTCGCGCTGCTTTGCGTGCATAAATCTACCACCAACACGTTAATCATGCGGCGTATGGTTTCGTGAATCAGGCGTTTTTGCTCTAGCTTAGGATGTTTGCTTTTTACTAAATCCAGTTGTGAAGCAAACAATTCAACACTTTGCAACTGTTCGATACTGATTAAGCCAGAGCGCAGGCCATCGTCAACGTCGTGATTATTGTAGGCAATTTCATCGGCAAAATTGGTGACTTGTGCTTCTAAACTTGGGCTAGTTTTATCTATAAAACGTTGGCCAACGTCGCCTAGTTGCTTGGCGTTTTTAATTGAGCAATGTTTGAGAATACCTTCGCGTAATTCGAAGGTAAGGTTTAAACCATCAAACTCAGCATAACGCTGTTCAAGCTTATCCACCACGCGTAGCGATTGTAGATTATGCTCGAAACCGCCGTAATCTTTCATGCAATCGTTTAGTGCATCTTGCCCAGCATGGCCAAATGGCGTGTGTCCAAGATCGTGCGCTAAGGCAATCGCTTCGGTTAAGTCTTCATGTAGATTTAGCGTACGCGCAATGCCACGCGCCAGTTGGGCGACTTCTAAACTGTGCGTAAGCCGCGTGCGAAATAAATCCCCTTCATGATTTACAAACACTTGCGTCTTATATTCTAAGCGACGAAACGCAGTAGAATGAATAATGCGATCGCGATCGCGCTGAAAGGCATTTCTTAATGGCGAGGGTAGCTCATCATGCTGGCGGCCAAGCGAATTGGCTGGATTGGCGCCATAAGCTGCAAGCACATGTTGCATTAAGTAATTGACTCCAGTGTTTGTTGAAGTTTGTCTGCATCGTAATCGCTAGTAATCACTGCTTTGCCAATGCCCTGTTGCAGTACCAGCCTAATTTTACCATCAGCTACTTTTTTGTCGGATTGCATTAAATCAAGATACTTTTTTACCCCTAAATTGGGCGCCTTGAGAGGTAAACCAGAGGCGGCTAACAGGGCATGCATTCTTTTCACTTCAGCATCATTGAGCCAACCCATACGCTGTGATAAATCTGCAGCTAACATAGTACCAGCCGCTACCGCCTCACCATGCAACCAAACACCGTAGCCCATGGCATTTTCAATGGCGTGACCAAATGTATGGCCTAGATTAAGTAATGCGCGCTCGCCTGCCTCGTGCTCGTCCACTGCCACTACCTCAGCCTTATTTTTACAGGAGCGGTAAATCGCATAACTCACTATCGCTTCATCCAGTCCCATAAGCCCATGTATATTGGTCTCTAGCCAATCAAAAAAATCTACGTCACGAATTAAGCCATATTTAATCACCTCAGCAATGCCAGCAGACAACTCACGTTTGGGTAAAGTTTGCAGCGTATCAATATCTGCCAGCACCAGCTTAGGTTGGTAAAACGCCCCTATCATGTTTTTACCTAAGGGATGATTAATGCCAGTTTTGCCACCGACGCTGGAATCCACTTGTGATAGTAAGGTGGTAGGGATTTGTATAAAGGGTACACCGCGCAAGTAGGTAGCGGCTGCATAGCCTGTTAAATCGCCAATCACCCCGCCGCCAAGCGCTATCAAAGTGGTATTGCGCTCGCAGCGATTTTGCAAGAGCGCATCGTATATCGTGTTAAGCGTCTCACTATTTTTGTATGCTTCGCCATCAGGCAGGATAATCTCAATCACGCCCACACCAGCTTCACGCAAAGGTTTGGCAAGCCTGTCCAGATAAAGTGGCGCTACCGTAGTGTTGGTCACAATCGCCACTTGCTTGCGCTTTAAATGCGGCAAAATGAGCTCAGCTTGTTGGATTAAACCGCTGCCTATATGAATAGGATAAGCACGGTCGCCAAGCGCTACATTTAAGGTTTGAATCATGCTGTTATCTAGGGTCATTTAAAGATTTTTCAATTTGGGTCAACGACTTTTCTATTTGATTTAGAATATTCGCCACAGGCTGATTACCCGTGTCATAAATTAACGCTGCAGTTTCTGTATATAGCGGGTTTCGTTCAGCGTAAAGCTGCTCTAACTTAGCGCGTATATCTACATTTTGCAACAAGGGCCGGTGTTTGTCGTTGCGCATTCTATGCCATAGTTCATTTACATTGGCACGCAAATAAATCACCGTGCCATTGGCTTTTAACAATCGTCTATTTTCATCTGCAAGTATAGCGCCACCACCGGTGGCCATGATGATATTACTTAACTGGGTTAGCTCTTGGATAATGGCTGTTTCGCGCTTGCGAAATCCAGCTTCACCTTCCAGCTCAAATATGGTTGAGATTTTTACGCCCGTGCGTTTTTCAATTTCATGATCGGTATCATAAAAAGCTTTTCCTAGATGCTTGGCTAATAGCTTACCAATGGTGGTTTTACCCGCCCCCATTAAGCCAATAAAAAAAATATTATTTGCGTCAACAACCACAATAAAAAAATGCCTATCACATGAATGATAGGCATTTTAAGGTAAAGCTTGCGTTCTGTCAGCGTACGCAAAAATTTAAATTATCTTAGGCCCAAACTTTCATCCATAATTTTTGGGGTAATAAAGATAAGTAGCTCAGTCTTATCATCTTGCTTAACTCTGCGTTTAAAGAAATTTCCAAGCACGGGTAAGTCACCAAAAAATGGTACCTTATCTACATCATTCCGTTCTGTTTGCTCATAAATGCCACCTAGCACTGCCGTTTCACCATTGGAGACCAACACTTGCGTCGTTATATTTTGCGTATCAATTGACGGCACACCTGCAAATACTTGCCCAACTTTCTCTTTTTTCACTTCTAAGTCCATGATAATTTTATCGTCTGGTGTGATTTGCGGAGTGACTTCCAGACTTAACACAGCCTCTTTAAAAGATACTGTAGCAGCACCGCTGGATGAGGCTTCAAGATATGGAATCTCCGTACCAGAAGCAATTTTAGCTTTTTGCTGGTTTGCAGTGGTCACACGTGGGCTAGACACAATCTTACCACGCTTATCAGTCTCTAAAGCTGTTAACTCCAAATTAAGTAACAAGCCTGCAGGAAGTCTAAACAAGCTGGCCGCAATACTACCAAAAGCATTTGCAACAGGTAAGTTTGAGTTTAGGCCATTTGTACTTGCGGTAGCAGTACCAGTATTTCCTACTACAATGGGGAGTGCCCCCCCTATGCTTAGGTCATTATTACCTGGCGTAGTTGCACTCTGAATTCCAAATCTTGCGCCTAAGCTCTTGCCAAACTTGTCATCTGCCAGTACTAAACGTGATTCAATCATCACTTGTCTCACCGGTATATCAACCTTATTAAGCACTTGTTGTATCTCTTCTAACCTTTGCGCTGTGTCTTGTATAAACAGTGTGTTCGTACGCTTATCAGCACTGACACTACCTCGCTTAGAAAGAATTCGCCCAGCCTGTATTCCGCCACCACCGACAGCGCCACCACCGCCTGCTGCCAATCCTGATTGTCCGTTCAACAACCTCTGAAAATCCTCCGCTTTTTGGTATTTAAGGGTAAATGCTTCGGTACGTAGCGGCTCTAAATCTTCAATCTCGCCAGCCGCTGCTAACTGGGCTTTGTCTTTAGCATTTACCTCATCTGCTGGGGCTACCATGATGACATTGCCAGATTTACGCATCGTCAAACCTTTATTTTGCATAATAATGTCCATGGCTTGATCCCATGGCACATCTTTTAATCGCAATGTTAAGTTACCTGTGACCGTGTCACTGGTAATGATATTTAAGCCAGTAAAGTCTGCGATTACTTGTAGCACAGAACGTACTTCAATATTTTGAAAATTAAGTGATAGCTTCTCACCTGAGAAGCCAGGTTTATTTCCCTTCACCAGTTTATTTGGATCTTCAATTACTTGACGCACATCAATGATAAACTTGTTATCAGCTTGGTATGCCGATTGCTCCCAGTTGCCTTTAGGTTCTATCACCATGCGGCCATTTTTACCTTGCTTCATCGTATCAACATACAATACTGGCGTATTGAAGTTAATCACATTCAAACGACGTTGCAGTTCAGCAGGCACATCGGTATTAATGAAATCAACAGTAAGTAACTTACCTTTTTGCTTAATGTTAATGCCAGTATTAGCATCTGATAAATCAACAATAATGCGACCTTCGCCATTTTTTCCACGCACAAAATCTACATTTGAAATAGCGTGCGCTTGATTGCTTGTCGCACGAGACTCAGCAAAACGCGTTTCTGTATTGGTACTGGCAGTTGTAGCCTCATTACCTTGCAATGTAATAATCACGTCATTACCACTTAAGGTAGTGTTGTAACCGACATTACGCGATAAATTAAGCACCATACGCGTGCGGTCTTTAGCTTGTGCTAGAGAAACACTCTTTAGCGCACCTTGCTCACTCGGAATATTGCTTTTTGCTAGCCCATTGCCAACATTAGGGAAATCCAACGCAATCCTTGATGGATTATTCAGTGTGAAGCCCGCAGGTGGGTTAGCAAGTGCTTCTTTTAATTTCACGCGAATGCTGACACGTCCACCAGACAAAGAAGAAAAATCAATATTTTCAATTTTATTACTAAATGCATCTTCATCTGCTGCGTAGGCACTACTTAATAAGCCTGTGCTTATCAGCAAGATTAAAGCAAATAGTTTAGTCATCATTCTCGCAGTGTTCAATCTAGTCATGTTCATTCCAGTCATTATTCTTGCAGGTTAATACTTGCATTGCGCTCTACCCAATCGCCTGTTAGGTCGTCTTGGACAATTTCTTTTACCACAATGTCACTCTCATTAATTTGCGTGACCAAACCAAAATTTGGGCCCACATAGTTGCCCACTTTAACTTGTTGTATGGTGTTGTCTGGGGTTTTAATCAGTGCAAAAATAGATTTATTTCTGCTCAACGAACCCACATATTTCAA
This sequence comes from Methylophilaceae bacterium, assembly GCA_011391175.1. GTDB lineage: Bacteria > Pseudomonadota > Gammaproteobacteria > Burkholderiales > Methylophilaceae > Methylotenera_A. Next base: position 6,310 of record JAABQZ010000048.1, read on the forward strand.
GCTTTCTAGCGGGAAAGCCTCTAATGCCTCTTTTGGTCGATTAATATTTGGTTGCAGAGCGCCATCTTTACTAAGCGCCTTACGTGCCTTAAATGGGTCTGTCAAAGTACCATCCGCGTTATACTCCAAAGGCGAATAAGGCAGCACTTCAGGTAGCGGCTCTACACCTTTACCCATGTCATTGGCTGCAGTTGCCATAAATTTATCAAGGTCATCACCTTCTCCACCACCGCAAGCTACTAGCATGCCAGCCAGCATCACAATAGGTATTAATTTCGAAAGTATGTTAAGCGGCATTAAATTAATCATCATCATTTTTTCTTAGCCTTCATTTCTGCTGCTTTCTTGGCGGCGATCTCAGAAGAGTCTAAATAACGATAGGTTTTTGCGGTCGCTTCCATAGTCAATATACTGTCCTTGACGTCCTTATTTAACGGCGCAATGTTTAAGTCATTTAATGTCACGATTCTAGAAAGTTTAGAAATGTCCGTGGCAAACGCACCCACATCGTGATAATTGCCTTTAATTTTGATTTGAATGGGCATTTCAGCATAGAAGTCTGCCACTGTTTCTTGACCTGGCTTAAATAAATCAAACTCTAAACCACGACCTAAACCAGCTTGGTTAATGTCTGTCAGCAACCCATCCATTTGTGATTTATCCGGTAATTGCTTGAGCAAAGCCCCAAAAGTTTTTTCAATATCAATCATTTGTTGCTTATAAGCGTCTACCTTGATCGCCTGAGCCTTTTTAATTAAAAAAGTTTGGCGCAAATCTTGCTCTTTAGCCTTAGCCTGATCAAGCGCATCGATCTCTGGGCTCCATAAAAACCAATAGCCTAGCCCGATTAACACGACAGCTAAAATCCCTAGCAATACCAGTTTGACTGGCATCGGTAAGCTTCCGGCATTTTTAAAATCTATATTATTAAAATCATCTAATTTCATTATTTTGCCCCCGCTTGCTTGGGCGCTTCTTCTGCTTTTTGGACTTTCAAGCTCACATTTAACGTGAATTCGTTCTGCTTAATGTTGTTCACTGTCAGTGATTTAATTTCAACCAAGTTTGGCGATTCCATCCAATTAGATACACTCAAGTTTCTCACCAATGTGGCTACACGTGCATTAGTATCTGCTACACCTTCTAAAGTAATCAAATTGCCAGTTTGCTTAATGCTTTTCAAATACAAACCTTCTGGCAATTGTCGTGTGAGCTCGTCTAAAATCACCACCGACTGGCTACGATTAGTTTGTAAATTCTCAACAATTTGTTTGCGCTCAAGTACATTGTTAATTTGGTCTTTCAAGTCTTTAATGTCAGCGATTTCTTTGTCTAATACTGTAATGGCTGTTTCTAATCGAGTATTTCGCTCAACTTGAACATCTCTTTGTGCACCTAAAAATTGCCATCCTAAAAATATTACAGCACAAGCCGCACCAGCTGCCATCACTGCCATCAGCCCGAACTCTCGTTGCCGCTCCGCACGCTTAATTTGACGATGTGGTAATAAGTTAATACGCAACATATTAATCTACCCCGCGCATCGCTAAACCACACGCAATAATGAGCGCGGGTGCATCTATGTTCGCTTGTTGCTGCTTGACTTTTGTGCCGACAGACATCGCTTGAAATGGGTTAGCTACTAGGGTATTGACTTGCGTACGGTCTTGCACCATCACATCCACTGCAGGAATCGCCGCACAGCCACCAGCTAGTACAATATGGTCAACACGGTTATATTGGGTAGAGCTAGTAAAAAACTGTAGTGCACGTGCCACTTCAGTTGAAAGTGATTGGGTGAAAGGTTGCAACACCTCACTCTCATAACTCTCTGGTAAACCACCTTTACGTTTAGCAATTTCAGCCTCTTCCACAGACAAACCAAAACGACGCTGAATTTCTTGTGTCAATTGCCCGCCGCCGAATGCCTGTTCGCGCACATAGATTGATTTGTTATCGTGCAACACATTAATGTGCATCATCACCGCACCAATATCCACAACCATCACCGTTTGTTCTTTACCACCATTCGGTAATTGATTGGCCACCAAACTGTAAGCAGCCTCTGTAGCATAAGTATCCACGTCCATCACCGTGACTTTTAAACCTGCATCTTCAGCTGCAGCCACACGATCCTCAATTTTTTCTTTTCTAGCTGCAGCAATTAGCACTTCAACTTCATCAGGGCTATTTGGCGCTGGTCCTATAATCTGAAAGTCGATATTAACTTCTTCCAATGGGAAAGGGATATATTGATTGGCCTCGGCTTCTACCTGTGCTTCCATATCTGCTTCTCGCAAATCTGCTGCCATGAGTACTTTTTTAGTGATGACCGCTGCCGAGGGTAACGCTAAGGCGGCACGTTTTTCACGTGACCCTAACAACTTCCATGCAAGCTTAACGGCATCCGACACCTGTTCTAGACCAACGACATTACCATCAGTTATGGCGTCCTTAGGGATAGCAGCAATAGAATAACCTTCAAGCCGATATGCTCCCTTGCCGACGGCAGAAAGCTCTACCATTTTGACTGCTGAAGTACTAATGTCTACCCCAATTAATGGAGGAGTACTTTCATTAAAAAAATCGAATTTCAAATTAAAATTCTCTTTCAATATTCGTTAGTTACGCACAATAGCGATAATTTACATTAAATCCTAGCAACAACTTATCGCACTGTAAAGCAAATTTTTATTATATATTTACACATACAACACATTTGTTGCAGATGTACCATTTTTAACACAGTCCATATAATCAACATTACCCTAATCATCGCCGCATATAATTAGTAGCTCGCTATTTAGTGATAGTTAATTGACGGGCTTAATATGCTGTTAAAATGCAAACTCACTGAATAAAGTAATAGTAAATATATGACTCCTAAAAAATGGTGGCATTTTCTTATATTGTTTGTTGTTGTTGGGGCTATCACCTTAACAGCCTTAACGGCACTAGCTGTTACGCTTATCTACCCCACACTACCATCACTTGAAGCCCTTACCAATTACCAGCCAAAATTACCATTGCGCGTGTATTCAGCCGATGGTGCTTTAATTAGTGAGTTTGGTGAGGAGCGACGTGCGTTTGTAAAAATTGAGAAGGTGCCTCAAAACTTAAAAGATGCGGTATTAGCGATTGAAGACAGACGCTTCTATCAGCACGGTGGCGTGGATACCAAAGGCGTTTTGCGTGCCATTAAAAACAATGTCACTGGTGTAAGTCATGAAGGCGCCAGTACTATCACTATGCAAGTGGCAAAAAACTTCTTTACAGTTCCTGGTGGTCGCCGCACCATTGTCACTAAAGTAAAAGAGGCTTTACTAGCGTTAAAAATTGAAAGAGCCCTAACCAAAGATCAAATTTTAGAGCTCTACTTAAATCAAATTTATTTGGGTCAGCGTTCTTACGGTTTTGCTGCTGCTTCGCAAGTGTATTTTGGTAAATCATTATCTAAACTCACACTAGCCGAATCTGCACTATTGGCGGGCTTACCCAAAGCTCCGACCGGATATAACCCATACGTTAACCCTAAGCGTGCCATTAATCGCCAGCATGAAGTCTTGCGTGACATGAAGCGTTACGGCTTTATCGATGAGGCTAAATTTAGCGAGGCGATGAAGCAAACTTTAAAGTTTAAATCTTCTAAGCTCTCAAAAGACTTAGATGCTGATTATGTGGCAGAAATTGTGCGTCAAATGCTGTACGAGCGCTATCAAGATGCCATTTATAGTAGCGGCTTGAAGGTTTATACCACCATTAAAAAAGCCAACCAAGAAGCGGCCAACAATGCGGTTTTGCTAGGTATTTTGGAATACCAACGCCGCCAAGGCTACGGCAAACCTGAAAAACAACTAAGCATAAGCGAAATGAATGCAGCCTCTTCAGAAGAAGGTCTGCAAAACGCTCTTGCCGATATTGAAGAGTACGGCGGCTTTATGCCAGCCATCGCGACGAGCGTATCACCCAAGCTGGTCAAAGTATTCACCAAGAAAAGTGAGCAACTGGATATCACTGGCACAGGTTTAAGTTTGTTGCAAAAGAATTTAGCCGATAAAGACCCAAAAAATCACAAAATCAAAGTTGGCTCGGTGGTGCGGCTGATTAAAAGTAATGGCCAATGGCACATTGTAGAACTGCCAAAAGTTGAGTCTGCGCTAATTGCGTTGAATCCAGAAGATGGGGCAGTAACGGCCTTGGTTGGTGGTTTTGATTACAAAAAAAATAAATTCAACCATGTAACACAAGCCTGGCGCCAACCTGGCTCTAGTTTTAAACCGTTCGTGTATTCTGCGGCACTTGAAAAAGGCTACACCCCTGCCAGTATTTTTGATGACTCGCCTTTTAGCATGTCAGCGGAGGAGAACGGCAGTAATAAAAACTGGGATCCCAAAAATTTTGATAGGCAATACGATGGGCCAATTCGCATGCGCAGCGCGCTGGTGAAATCCAAAAACATGGTGTCGATACGTATACTGCAGCAAATTGGTCCACGCTATGCACAAGATTACATCACCAAGTTTGGCTTTTCACGCAAAGACCACCCTGCTTATTTAACCATGGCACTGGGTGCTGGCAATACTACCCCATGGAGCATGGCCACTGGCTATGCCGTGTTTGCCAATGGTGGCTACCGTGTCACGCCGCACATTATTACCAAAATTACTGATAGCAACGGCAATATCATCGAGCAAAAACATTATCCACAAGCTAAAAAAGATGCGCCTCGTGTGATAGATAGCCGCAATGCATTTATCATGACCTCTATGATGCAGGACGTGGTTGCAAGAGGCACCGCCACTAGGGCCAAACAACTTGGCCGTCAAGATTTAGCTGGCAAAACGGGCACCACCAATAACCAAATAGATGCTTGGTTTGCAGGTTACTCACCCAAGCAAGTAGCGGTTACTTGGATTGGATACGACCAGCCACGCACGCTAGGTAGAAATGAAACAGGCGGGATGGCCGCACTACCAATTTGGATACGTTATATGGCCACCGCACTGCGCGGTGTACCAGACGTGCCTTACAACCCACCTGATGGCATCATGCAACTTAAAATTGACCCGCTACTTGGCATTATGATTGGTGAAGATGAAGAGGGAGAGTACGAATATTTTTACCAGGAAAACCCGCCACCAGAAGTGGAAATCATATTGCCGCCACTAGAAGACCCAACGGCTGACGATTTCCCGCAACACATACCTGACAATATGCTAGATAACCCGTTGCAGCCGAAACCGCCTACCAATATGCTTCCGCCAGAGCCGCAGGGCGAAAGCGTAAAAGCAGAACCGCGACCAATGCCGCAAACTATTACAAAATCAGCTAGCAGCCCGAACAACACCAATACAACGGCGCGGCCCAAAAAATCTGGCGCTGCTAGCAGCACCAATGCCGCAAAACGCATGATGAATCCTTCTGGCTTTTAAGCTTGCATAAAAAATTAAATTTTTAAATTTGAATCATGTCACGAGAAAATCTAGACCATATTCGGCAAATGATTGCCCAACAAGCCGCGCGTATGATGGCGGAAGACGGCATTAATGACTTTGCTTATGCCAAAAAAAAAGCAGGCAGGCAGTTAGGCGTAAGTGAAAATAGCGTGCTGCCAACCAACGCCGAGATTGAAGAAGAAATTAGGCTGTATCACAATATTTATAATGCCGACGAACAACCCTTAGAACTAGCGAAGCTACGCAAGGCAGCGCTGATGACTATGCAATTGTTCGAGCGCTTTAATCCGCACCTCACCGGTAGCGTGCTAGATGGCACCGCAGGCAAATTCTCACAAACCAATATTCACCTATTTGCAGATAGCGCAAAAGACGTTGAAATATTTTTGCTCAGCCAGCAAATTCCGTTTGATAGCAGCGAAAAATCCTATCGTGTTTCTGACAAACCCAGCA
>JAABQZ010000049.1 GCA_011391175.1 Methylophilaceae bacterium
CAAAACCGTTACGGTCATGGTGCCATGCGTATGTTTTACCACCTTTGTCGAACAAGATTACTTCGTTGATACCATCATAATCCCACTCATCGTGTGGAGTCATTTGGTAGCCCCATTTAGCAACACCAGAATCCATATCGCGTGCAAAAATAGTCATAGACCATTTATTGTCGCCTGGACGTACATCTGGGTTCCAAACTGATGGGTTACCTGTACCGTAGTACACTAAGTTTGTACGTGCATCATATGGCCACCAGCCCCATGTAGAGCCGCCGCCATGTTGCCAACCATCTTTAACTGCTTGTGGTTTTAACCATGTGCGAACGCCAAGGTCTTTTTCGCCAACTTTCAATTCAGACAATTTAAGGGCTTCAAATGAACCACCTTGTTTGTTGCCGCCGTTGATGTCTTTGTAAGTTGACAAAGCGCTGTAATGTGGGTTTGCTGAGTTGAAATCAGAACCGATTAACACTTCTGAGTCAGGACCTGTTGAGTATGCTTTCCAAGCTAATGAACCATCTTTAGCATTGTACGCAGCGATAAAGCAACGAACACCGAATTCAGCACCTGAGCAACCAGTTAAGATTTTGTCTTTGATTACGTGTGGAGCGTTAGTGTTTGTAGCGCCAACTTTTGGATCATTTACCAATGTTGACCATACTTTAGCACCTGTTTTTGCATCTAAAGCAACTAAGTTACCGTCATTTTGTTGCAAGTAGATTTTGCCATCGCCGAAACCAAGACCGCGGTTTACGTTATCGCAACATAAAACTGCTTGTACTGATGGATCTTGTTTTGGGAAATATGACCAAACGATTTTTTGATTGTCGTTTAAATCTAAAGCATATACGTTGTTTGGGAATGCTGTATGTACATACATCATGTTACCAACAACTACTGGTGAACCTTCGTGACCACGGTTTACACCAGTAGCGAATGTCCATGCAGCTTTAAGATTTTTAACGTTGCCTTTGTTAATTTGAGCAAGTGAGCTGTAACCGTGGTTCATGTGACCAGCACGTGGATGAGCCCAGTTATTTGCATTTGCAATTGCTGCTTCTTGGTCTGCAGCTGCTGATGCAACCATTGGCATTGCCAATGTAGCGCCTGCAACTAAGCCTAGAGCTAGCTTGATTGTATTGAATTTCATTGTTTATCTCCAAAGTTATGTTACTAAGGGTTTATTTAAAGCACACTCAAATTTTGTCACATACATCTAAAGCTTATTCAGCTATAATTTTTGTTACAAATTTAAAGAATACTTCGTTTCACATTTGCATGTGAGGTAAGCAATATAAAACATGTAATTTTAAATTGCAACACTTTAGTTACAATTTATTTACAAATGTTCAATTATTTTTTAAGTATTTTTTTCGGCATAAATCGCATTAATAAAATAGCCAATAAAATCAAATAGAAAGCTAAATTTCTCATGGTGGATGTTGTAACGAATTTATATCAGGAATGCACGCAATATCGCGATGAAATGTTAAAAGTTTCGTCATTGCATCATATATATTATGAAGAATGTGGCAATGCAACTGGCATACCTGTCGTTTTTTTACATGGCGGCCCAGGTAGTGGTTGCAACCCCACGCAAAGACGCTTTTTTGACCCCGCACATTACCGCATTATTCTACTCGACCAACGCGGTTGTGGGCGCAGCACACCACGAGGCGAGGTGCGCGAGAACACGACCAATGACTTAGTAAATGACATTGAAGCAATACGGCATCATTTGGGCATTGCCAGATGGCACGTGTTTGGCGGCTCCTGGGGCAGCACCTTAGCCCTCGCGTATGCACTTAAGCATACCGAACATATCATATCACTTACATTACGTGGCATATTTTTAAGTCGTCAAAGTGAGTTGAGCTGGTTTTTAAGTGAGGTTAAAAACTTTCATCCCGAGTCATGGTACAAGTTATGGGAATACTTACCTGCCAACAAAAGGCATGATATGTTTGCTACCTTTGAAGCATTGGTGTTTAGCGATGATAAAACTGTCAGCATCCCCGCCGCTAGCGCTTGGAACTCTTATGAAAGCAATATGATGTCGCTGTTACCAAGAGAAAATAATACCAATACTGCAAGCAAAACGCCCTCTGAAAATATAACAGACGGCGAAGTGGAGTTGGCAAGAGCGCGTGTGCAGATACACTATATTAAGCACATGTGTTTTGTAGGTGAGCGGGATTTACTCCTAGAAGCCTCACAAAAACTCTCCCACATTCCCACCACCATTGTGCAAGGCCGCTATGATATGGTCTGCCCGCCCATTAGTGCTTGGCAGTTAGCGCAAGCGATGCCACACGCTAAATTTCTAATGGTGGCTGACGCTGGCCACTCGGCCATGGAGGTAGGCATTACTAGCGCCCTAGTCAATGCGACAGATCATTACAGACAACTCAAGTAGATATTGAAAATTTAATTCTGTGTCCTTTATCAACTCTGACAAAATTAATAAGCTTAAAAATTTAGTGCAGCACCCTGCGCTCAGCAAGCCTATCCATGCTTATGCTAAGCAAGAATATGCGACGCCCTTGTTTGTGTTGCGCGAAACTATTGCGGGTTTTTTGCGCCACAATGTGTTTGGCATGTCAGCATCTTTATCTTTTTATGCGTTGTTTGCTTTGATACCACTTATTTTGTTGATTTTCTTTTTGCTCAGTCAGTTTGTATTTTCATCCGATTACGCCATTGTAAAACTGGCCATTCTAACTGGGAACTTGGTGCCAGATTTCAGCAATAAAATCATGGTGGAGGTCTATAGTGCATCGCAAGCCAAAGCCGCTTGGGGGGCGCTGGGTTTATTTGTGTTGCTATGGACAATTACACCATTAGCCAGTGCTATGCGCTCTGCCTTTTACACCATCGCCACTATGGTAGAAGCACCGTCTTACTTCAAGCGTAAATTTAAAGATGTGGTTTCAGTGCTTGGTATTTTATTACTGTTCTTCTTATTTACCTCCGCTGGCTTTATCATTGAGCAAGCCGTGCGCTTTTTGGCCGTACACTTTCCTGCCACACAACTCAATATGGTGGCATCACTAGGCACAGTGCTACTGACTACACTGCTAATTGTGATTTTTTACAAAGTGTTTTTTCCGCTGCGCGTTGCTTTTGACCACCTCATATTAGGGGCATGTTTAACAGCGTTGCTGTGGCTAGCTATGCGGCCTGCATTTGGTTTATTTTTATCGATTAACCAAAACTATGGCGCGGTATTTGGCAGTATGAAAGCTATGTTCGTATCGATTACTTGGTTGTATTTAAACTTTGCTGTATTTTTGTTGGGCACAGAACTTATCAGCACTTTGCGCAAAAAAGATGTACTGTTACTAAAGGGTTTATTTGGCAATCTACCAAACAAAGCCAATTATATTGAGGCGCTGATGGCACGCTATGGTCTAACCCTAAAGCAAAATGAGTATGTTTTTGAGCGCGGCAACACCGAGCGCAATCTATACTATTTAGCGGAAGGCAAAATCAATTTAACCAGCAACGGCACATCAGTGCGCGAACTTAACGTTGGCGATTATTTTGGCGAACTGGCAATGCTGACTAATCAGCCGACAAGATTTGATGCGGTCGTCAGCTCAGACGAAGCACGCATTATCGTGATTTATGCAGAAAACATCGACACCATGCTAGCAGATGACCCTAAAGTAGCCATGCAGCTATTAAGGCAAATGGCAGGCAGGCTTCAAACTAGCTTTACTTAATTACATTAAGCTTAATTCCATAAGATAGTTATCAAACATGGCAACTTCATCACCATCCCAGCAACAAATACAAGGCTTAATTCAACTGCTTAATAATGGCCAGCTCGCGCAGGCCGAAGCTTTAGCCAAAAATTTAATTGCTAGACACCCGAACGTTTTTATTTTGCACCATGTGCTGAGTTTAAGTTTGGATGGACAGCAGAAATACGCCGAAACAGTCAATAGCTACCAAAACGCACTTAAGCTTCAAGCCAACAATCCTGACTTATGGTTTAACTGCGCCATCGCCCTCACTCAATTAAATAGACTAGATGAAGCAGTAAGCACTTACCAACAAGCAATCAAAATTCAACCCAATTTTTTTGAAGCGCATGGCAATTTAGGCACTATTTTACAGCGCCAAGGTAAATTAGATGAGGCCATTAAGAGCTACCAAGCTGGCTTGAAAATCAACCCGCAGGACGCGCGCGGATACTTTAATTTAGGCACCGTGTTGCGTGATAAAGGTGAGTTACAGGCAGCGGTTGACGCTTATCAAAAAGCCATCCAACTGTTTCCTAATTACACCGATGCGCATAACAATCTTGGCGAGACATTGCGCGACCAAGGCGACATGCATGCGGCAGTAAAATGCTACCAAGCAGCTTTGACGCTTAACCCCAGTCATCCTAATGCTAACTACAATATGGCTGAGTTTTTGTATTTGGCTAAAAAGTATGAAGACGCCATTGCCTATTTTGAGCGCTCTCAGCTAGATGATTGGCAAGCACGTAAGCTATATTGCCTTTATAAAGCACAAAAATTCGATGCCTTCAAAGCCAATAGGGACGAGCTTGCTAGCGGCACTAAAAACATCTTACCTTTTGTTGCAACGCTTTCAACCCATTACAGTATCAACTTTGGCGCGCCAGACCCATATAATTTTTGCAAAAATGGACTGGAATTTGTCTATCAAAATAAACTTTTAGAAGCAGATGGTGAGTTGCTAAATGATTTACTTAACGACATTAACACGGCCGATATTGCGGAGCGTAAACAAGGTAGGCTTACTAATGGCCAGCAATCAGCAGGTAATTTGTTTAAGCGGCCAGAACAGTCTTTTCGCACACTTGCAGAGCTAATTAAACAAGAATTTTTGCGCTATAAAAACAAATTTTCAAAAGCAGATTGCGAATTGATTTTATCTTTTCCTGCCGAGTTGGAATTTACCAGTTCGTGGTATGTAAAAATGCAGCAAGGCGGGCATTTAAGTGCGCATATTCATGAAATTGGCTGGATAAGTGGGGCGGTGTACTTGGCAATGCCACCAAGAAATGGCGTTGAGGGCGCATTTGAATATGGCACGCATGGTGACGAATATCCGATAGTACCACCCAAAACTACTGCAGACTTTCCTACTACGCATATCATGCCTGAGGTGGGCGACATTGTGTTGTTTCCATCTTCATTATTTCATCGCACTATTCCTTTTAGTTCTAATCTAGAACGCATTTGCATTGCATTTGATCTCAAGCCTGCGGGCACTGTGTCGCAAAAAAATAGTTATTAGTTTATGCGCTAAATTATGTCAAAATATTACACTTAGTTGACGAAACTCGTCCGTGAGTTTCAACATTAACAACAAGAGCGTTCAACTAAAAAATAAGCTTTACCAGTTTTAAGGTGTTATTAAAATTACTTACCTATTGATTTTAATCAGAATTTAATACTAGTCGCTTCTTATTTTTTATCTTGCATATTTTTAGGCTTAATTGGCTTAAAAATTGCTTAATTTTTATACAAATAATAACTGTAAGCCCCAACAAGCTTACCTCACAGGAAATGTGCATGACCAATGTAGAGCTATTTGATAACTGCTGTGTACTGAATATTGATGACCAATCAACCAGTCGGGCCATATTGACGCAAATTATCAAAAACATTAACCCCAATATAAGCGTTATCGAAAAAAACGATCCAGAGGAGGCATTAGGATGGGCGACACAAAACTCAGCAGATTTAGTTTTGATTGATTACTTAATGCCTGAAATGAACGGCATTGATTTTGTGCGTTCGCTAAAAAAGCTACCGAATTATAAAGCAGTACCGGTCATTATGATTACCATTAGAAAAGATGCGGAAACGCGCTATGCCGCTTTAGATGCTGGTGTGACAGACTTTATTAGCAAGCCTGTAGATATGCATGAATGCAAGGCACGTTGCAAAAACCTGCTCACCATGCACCAACAACATATCGCTTTAGAAAACAGAAGTTTGTTGCTTGAAAACTTGGTAGATGCAGCAACTGTAGAAATCAAAGCAAGAGAAAAAGAAACCTTAATGCGCTTAGCGCGCGCAGGTGAATATAAAGACTTTGACACAGCCATGCACTTGCAACGTATGTCTTTATACAGCAAAGCACTTGCCGAAAAAATTGGCTTAAGTGAAGAGGAGGTAGAGATTATTGAGCTTGCATCTCCCTTGCATGACATCGGGAAAATTGGTATTCCTGATAGTATTTTGCTTAAAAAAGGTCCACTCGACGATGCAGAATTAGCAAAAATGCGCAAACACCCGCTGATTGGTTATGAAATTTTGCAAGATAGCCCTTCCAAATATTTACAAAAAGGTAGCGAAATTGCCCTAGCACACCACGAACGCTTCGATGGTACAGGATATCCTTACTCACTCATAGGTACTGATATTCCATTATCTGCACGCATTGTGGCTATTGCAGATGTATTTGATGCACTCACCAGCGTACGTCCTTACAAAGAAGCTTGGAGCATCGATAAAGCACTGGAATATGTAAGCAACGAAAGCGGCAAACATTTCGACCCAGACTTAGTCACCGCCATGCTGTCAATGCGACCTTTATTAGAAAAAATTCATGCTGAGCATGCAACTGGTATGCACTAATCGTCAATAATGCCCAAAATAAGCCACATTAGAAGTGCAACAAAATTTAGGCAAACCGTATTGCTAATTGACGATCAGCCAACAGTGCTAGATATTCATGCGGCCATTATTAAATCGTTAAATATGGATTTAAAAATCGTCACCATGACTGACCCAATTGATGCTTTGGCGTGGCTAGAAAATAAACAGGTGGATTTAATCATTACTGATTTCCGTATGCACCAAATGAACGGCATGCAATTTGTGCAGGCACTTAAAAATACTGACAATGTGCTGACACATAATATTGTCGTAGTGACTGTATTAAAAGATCAAACAACACATCAAGAGCTGATTTCCGCTGGCGCATCTGCCTGTTTAACCAAACCTGTACAAACACAAGAGCTGGCAAATATTGCTAAAGCCCTTCTCGAACAGAGTAAGGTTTATTATGGTTTAGGTTTAATTAGCTAGACATAATATGCTCAATACACTTAAAAATTGGTACAAAAATGCAGCTAGTCATTGCGACCCGCTTGAATTAGAACAGGGAGCGACAAGGCTAGCAATTGGTACTTTTTTTACGCTTTATCTACTGATATCTTTCGCTACGAATGAAAATATCAGTCGCGGTGAGCTCATTGGTTTTTACTGCCTAGTTGTTTTTGAGTTATGTGCTGTTGTTTTATTTCTCGTGATTAGCCGAGCCAGTGGCGCATCTCGAAACAGACGATTACTAGGAAACTGGCTAGACGTTGTTGGCACTACTGTCTTTTTATCACTTGCAGGCGATATTGCCGTTGTATTAATTGGTGTTTACTTATGGGTAACTTTCGGCAATGGCTTCCGATTTGGGAAGAAATATTTATTCCACTCACAAGCGATTAGCATTTTGGGCTTTTTAATTGCCACTCAAGTTAACCCATTCTGGGCAAAACACCAGCCTATCATTGTTGGATTTTTTCTCATGCTAATAGCACTGCCATTATATGTAGCTAAGCTCATTGAAAGAATGAATGAAGCGCGTCAAAAAGCAGAAATTGAGAGCATCAAGGCGGCGCAAGCAAGTCTTGCAAAAACACAGTTTGTCGCCAATATGAGCCATGAGATTCGCACTCCACTGAATGGCATTATTGGCATTGGTACCTTATTTAAAACCACCCCCCTCAATGCAGACCAAAAAGATTTACTCAAAACACTTGAGAGTTCGTCTAAATTATTGCTATCCCTTTTAAACAATGTTCTAGATTTTACTAAAATTGAAGAACGTAAATTTATTATTGAAAATATCGCCTTCTCGCCAGAAGAGGCAGTCAACGACTCGCTAGAAATTTTCCGCTCACACGCCAATAGCAAAAGCATTCAGCTAGGTGCAAGCTTTTCCAATGCGCTGGGCACCCTCAAGGGGGATGCCGTTGTATTACGCCAAGTATTAGCTAACCTGCTGGGTAACGCAATTAAGTTTACAGAAAAAGGTAGCGTCACTATTTCTGCAACATTGTTAGAAGAAGATAACGAAAAATCTATAGTTCGCTTTGAAGTGGCCGATACTGGTGTTGGTATTGCGGCCGATAATCAACACAAAATTTTTGAAAGCTTTACTCAAGCTGACTCATCCACTACTAGAAAATTTGGCGGTAGTGGTTTGGGGCTAACCATTGCCAAGCACATGATAGAGGAAATGGGCGGCTTATTACATTTTCAAAGTACTGAAGGTGTGGGTAGCCGCTTTTGGTTTGAGCTTAGCCTCGACAAAATACACAATGATAAAGTGAGTTCAGAAAAAGCGAATGTTGGGCAGTCTCATGATGCGAATACATCTACAAACATAGAGCCCTTAATTAATAGATCCTCAACCAGCCAAGTGCTCAATATTTTGGTTTGCGAAGACGAGAGTACAAACCAAAAAATCATTACACGCTTACTTTCATTGCCAGGCCACAAAGTCGAAATGGTAATTAATGGCGACGAAATGCTTGATGCGTTAGAGCAAAGAAAATTTGACCTTGTGATTACTGACTTGAATATGGCTGGCATGAGCGGTATTGATGCGTTAAAACTATATCGATTTACACAACCCAACGACAATATCACACGCTTTATTTTATTTACTGCAGATGCTACCGTGTCGGCTAGAGAAGCCGCTAACGAGGCTGGATTTGACGCATTTTTAACTAAGCCGATTGATGCAGCCAACTTGTTTAGCACCATTGAGCGCATCCTGAATTTAGCACCAAACACGGCAGTACAGTGGATGGATAGCGCCTTAAATAACACTACAAATACTGCGCCAGCCCTCGAAGCGGATACTACCCAGCTAGATGCTGACACCCTAAAAGAGCTAGAGAAAATTGGTGCTGGTGATGAATTATTTATGCATCGCTTGTTAAGAAACTATTTAGCAGACTCAATGAAATTAATCTACAAAATAGAGGCCGCAGCTAAGCAAAAACGTTATGGTGAGCTATACGACTACTGCCATGCGCTCAAAGGCAACAGCTTAAGTGTAGGTGCAATCCAAGTTGCCGCAACTACGGAGGCAATAGGAAAACTGAATGCAAGTATCACTTCAACTGCCTCTCTAGAGATGCTCGCTAATTTAAATAGCGACTTTTCTAACCTCACGCTTGCAGTCGAAAGTTACTTAACACAACCACAAAAACAACGTCAATTGTCGTCTGTGCCAAGCATAAAATATTAAGCTGATTGTCGCACGTCAATATGCGTAACGTCTGTGCCGACCTTACTATTCTGCGCACGCACCAAGCGCTCCATCACTTTTAGATTCCGCTCATCTAAACGCAGTGCAGCATCTACCCATATTTCTGTAATGTCATACAGTTCTTCTAACTTAAGCGGATTTACACGTTGTTTAGCACGGTTAATCGCTTGAAATGAATTAAGCGAACGATGATTTTTTTTAATCCAATTATTCAGTGCATATTCACCTTGACCATCTTCCGCCAGCACATCCACCACACCCATTAGATACAACTCTTCGCCCGTATAAACTTTGCCTGAACGCACCATCTTTTCGGCAGCTTGCATGCCAATTTTACGAGACAAAAAGCTTAACGCCCCCATCCCTGGGAATAGATTAAACAACACTTCTGGTAATCCCATTACGGCACTTTTCTCAGCCACCATCACATGTGCAGCCAGCGCAGCTTCGAAGCCACCGCCCATTGCTTGACCCTGTACCAACGAAATTGTGGTCACTGGCGCCTGCATGTTATAAAAAGTCCACACATTATTGACGCATAGCTTGGCATAGTTGAATAAGTGGTCACGTGCTTTGGATCGAATTAATTCTCCAAATACAGACAAGTCCCCACCCAGATTAAATATGCCAGGCACATCCGAGGCTAGGACCAGATAATTGGCTTGATTTAACTTGCCGCTAACAAACACTTCGCCATGCATCGCCTCTAGGTTAGACTGGCTTTGGTACAGCTCAGACATGCAAGTTTTATTAAAGCATGGTCGAGGTTCAGGATTCATATAATAGCTCATGACTCCATACTCCTCCTCAAAGCGGGTTCTCACTTGAGTTAAAGTAGTATTGTTTGCATGTTGAAAATCTACGATTGTATTCATAAAATGGTTCCTTAGTTAATTAACAACCATCTTCTTTATAACTATTTTTAGTATTTTTTTACATTGATATAGTTGTATGTGATATTGATACTTACGATTAAAACTATAGGCTTAATAATTTTTAGTCTCAACAAAAATAATTTTGAATAAAAACATTTTTTGAGTTAGATTATTGGAATACAACAATTAATTTAAAGCATTTTGTGAATAAATTACTGCATAAATAAGAAGTAACTTGTTGATAAAAATGATATTTAATTAAAAATAAAATTAACCTCAGGAAGCCTTCTGTTATGCGCAAATTAATCTTATCTTTAGTGGTTTTTACAACACCACTTCTCTCACACGCGGCTGGCTTTGGTCTAGCTGAGGTTAGTGGCAGCGGCTTAGGTAATGCATTTGCTGGCGGAGCTGCAGTAGCAGAAGATGCTAGCAGTATCTACGCTAACCCAGCCAGCATGACCTATGTGGAAGGCTCACAGGCAGTTGGCGCATTACATTTAATAAAACCAAACGCGGAATTTAATAATGGAGGCCTCTCGGTCCCCGGCGCAGGACGTCCACTAGGCGGTGAAGGCGGCGATGCAGGTGACTTAGCTTTCGTGCCAAACATGTATTTTAAAGTGGATTTATCAGACAGCCTGAAATTTGGCATAGGTGTAAACGCCCCATTTGGCCTAAAAACCGAATACGATAAAACCTGGCTAGGCCGCTTCCAAGGCATTAAATCCGATTTAAAGACGATTAATATTAATCCCTCGTTAGCTATTAAATTGAATGAGCAGCTATCCATTGGCGCAGGTATTTCTGCCATGTATGCAAAAGCTGAGTTAACAAGTGCAGTCAACTTAGGTGCGGCTGAAAGAACATCTAAAGTTGAAGGCGATGACTGGGGTTATGGTTTTAATTTAGGTGCTATCTACCAAGTCACACAAGATACCAGACTTGGTATTTCCTACCGATCTAAAGTAGAGCAACACTTAAAAGGCGATGTGAAATTTTCTGTGCCCACTGGACCAACACCTAACAGCAATGTAAAAGCTGACGTGGCATTGCCGGGTTCCGTTTCTATGAGCGCGTTTAGCCGCCTAAACGATAGCTGGGATTTGATGGGTGATGTAACTTGGACACGCTGGAGCCAATTTCAAAGGTTGGCTATTTATAGGGAAAGTGGTGCACTACTTACCCAAACTGAAGAGAATTGGGACAATACTCTACGCTACTCAATAGGGGCTAATTACCACTACAGCGATGCAATAATATTGCGTGCTGGCTTGGCTTACGATGAAGAGGCAATTAGCGATAGATTCCGTACTGTGCGCATTCCAGGTAATGATAGAAAATGGCTAGCTTTAGGGGCGGCGTGGCAAGCAACTCCAACCACCAAGCTTGATATAGGTTATGCGCATCTATTTATAAGTGACACTAAAATTGATGACAATCAAACGACCGCTGCACCCCTAGGTAGAGGCAGGGTGCAAGGTGAGTATGACGCAAGTGTTGATGTATTGAGCATGCAAGTTACTCATAACTTTTAATTGCAGCAACATATGTCTCTCTCAAGATTTTGACTGAGCCATCCGATTAAAATCTGTTTCTGAAAGATTGGTATCGTAACCAGTGATAGGCAGATGCAAGCTAAAACAAGTATCTTTACCTATATCGCTTTCTACTTCGGTATACCCAAAGTGTTTCTCAGCTACCGTATGCACAAAATACAACCCCAAACCACTACCTTCGCCACCCTCGCTAGCGCTGCCAACACGGCTAAAGCGCTTAAATAAAAACGGTTGATTGCTAATCGGGATCCCTTTGCCGGTGTTATGCACACCGATGACAGCATGATGATTGACGATGGCTAATCTTATCTTTACAACTGCGTTTTGCGGTGAAAATTTTACTGCGTTTAGAATCAAATTAAGTACTGCTCGTTGTAGCAAACCAAAGTTTC
>JAABQZ010000004.1 GCA_011391175.1 Methylophilaceae bacterium
ATTATCGAAATGGGTTGGGAAGATAGAACTGCCTTTGAGGCGATTGAAGCGCAATTTGGACTGAATCAAGACGGTGTGATTAAGATAATGCGCGCCAATTTAAAACTTAATTCTTTTAAGCTGTGGCGCGCTCGCACTCACGGCCAAACGACGAAGCATGCACAATTACGTAGCGATGACGTGACAAGGCACCAGTCTCGGCAGCACAACAAAATCCACAGGTAACTTAATTGACTTTAATGTCAGATTTAAGAGTTTTGATAAATCTTATCAATATCCATTTCGTCTTTTTCAGTTACTGAGTCCAATTGATATTCTGTAACAGTAACGTCGGTTCTTAGCCTGTTCGCCCTTACAGGTTGGTAATCCGCAATGGTGTAACTAAACTGAGGCTCTTTTTTAAATAATTTTTCAAATAGGCTTTTCATTTTTATATCTCAACAGATGGTATTGAGTGATATGCAATCTGCATGCCATGTTGAATAAAATTTAACTATTTGATTTTATTGTACTATTTATATAGTGCTGGGCTTGCTAGTGATGAATTGTTAAGTGAAATGTTGGGTTTTCGACGACGCTTAAATTAACTGCCTAAACTATTTGCCAAAATAATGACTTTTCGATTTTAAAAACATCCAAATGCCAATTACAATCATTGGCAGGCTTAACCACTGTCCCATACTGAAGCCTAGAGATAACAAACCTAAATATGCATCGGGTTCACGTGCATATTCGGCGATAAACCTAAAGCTACCATAACCAATTAAAAATAAGCCTGAGATTGCGCCAATAGGACGTTGTTTGCGCGAAAACCACCATAGTATAGCGAATAGCAATAAACCTTCTAGCGTAAATTGATATAGCTGTGATGGATGCCTTGCAATTTGATCCACTTGCGGGAAAATCATGCCAAAATTCGAATTTGTTGCACGACCCCACAGCTCACCATTGATGAAGTTTGCCAAGCGGCCTGCACCCAAGCCAATCGGTACCAGCGGTGCGACAAAATCCATCGTCTTCAGCCATTTTTGAGGATATTTGTGGTTGAAAAAAAACATAGCGACCAGCACGCCTAAAAACCCGCCATGAAAGCTCATGCCGCCTTGCCATACTTTAAAAATATCTAAAGGATTCTGCAAAAAATGCCCAAACTGGTAAAACAAAACAAAGCCAACTCTGCCGCCTAAAATAACGCCCAAGGCGCCGTAAAATAAAGCGTCATCCAGCATTTGATTATTCCAGTCAAACCAAGGTTTGTGCTTGATTTGATGTCTACCCAATAATAAAAAAGCAACGAAACCAAGTAAATACATCAAGCCATACCAGTGAATGCCGAAGTTGTCAGTTATATGTAGGGCAATTGGGTCAAATTGCGGGTGAGTAAATATCATGATGTGCACCTTGTTTGCTATGATTTTGCTAAAGGAAAAACTATGTTATGGTTAGATTTAATAGAAAAAATCACCTAACTACAAGAAAATATAAATAAAAATATGGAGAATTTAGAAAAGCAACACATCAAATCCACGCCTCCAAATTGCCAGTTTAGGGCGGTGAGTTTGAACGAATTCATCCCAGCTCTAGTTGCTATTTTCCAAGATTCTTTAGATTGTGTGGCAGTTTATGCGCAATCTTGTGAACTTGTCTACGCTAATAGTGCGTTGGAAAAAGTTTTAGGACATACCTCACATAAAGCAAAAGCTGGCTTTAGTAAAAAACCAGCGGAATTTGAGCCATATATGACTGCTTTAGCTAATGTGTTGGCTACGGGCGCTCCGACCTCAGTTTTGATTGACTGTGTACATCCTGACTTACAACGGCCTGTTCACGACATCATTTATATGACGGCTATTAGAGATAGCCAACAAAACGTGCTGGGGGCAATTGCAATCGGTCATGATTTGAATTTCTATAAACAACAACACTCCCAAGAGCTGGTACTAAGAGAACACTACCAGCGCGCATTATTAGATAACTTTCCTTTTATGGTCTGGCTTAAAGATAATGACAGCCGCTTTTTAGCGACTAATCAAGTGTTTGCTGAGTTAGTAGGCAGTGCATCACCCAACGATTTGGTGGGAAAAACGGATTATGACCTTTTTTCAAAAGAGGCCGCTGATGGCTATGTGGCTGATGATAAAGAAGTCTTAGCCACAGGGTTGTCCAAGGTTGGCGCAGAATCAATTACTAACCAATTTGGGTTAACGCATTGGGCAGAAGTATATAAATCACCAGTTGTGATTGACGGCAATGTAATTGGCACCGTAGGTTTTGCGCGAGACATGGCAGACTCTATCAAACTTCAAGCACAGGTTTTACAGAAACAAATGGAATATAGTGCACTAGTTGAGAGCTTACCTCTGACGATTATTCGCTACGATTTGGACTGTAGATGCACCTTTGTAAATAAGTATTGTGAAAAAATTGCAGGGATTTTTGCGGATAAGTTGTTAGGTAAAACTCCGTCCGAAATATGGTATATCCATGCAAACAACATGACAGCGGGGGAGTTTCAATACCGTATTAAAATGACGATTGAATCGGGCGAGCAACAAATGTTTGAGCTACACAGCCCTGATGAAAGAGTGCATTTGGTGCGGGTTATTCCCGAGTTTGATGCCAATAAAAAAGTGACTAGCGCTTTATCTATTTCCAGCGACATTTCTGAAATTAGTCAATACCGTCAGCGTATAGAACACATGGCGTATCACGATATGTTAACCAGTTTGCCTAATCGTACTATGCTGAATTCGCGCATTGTTTCTGCGCTAGATCTGGCACATCGCAATAAGCGCCAATTGGGAATTTTAATGATTGATTTGGATCATTTTAAGGCCATTAACGATACGCTGGGACACAACGTTGGTGATCAGTTATTAACTGAAGTAGCTACCCGCATTGTTGAAGTGGTAAGAGCCAATGACTTGGTGGCGCGCCTAGGCGGCGATGAGTTTGCCGTATTAGTTGAAGATATTGCCAGCCAAAAAGATTTAGATGGAATAGCGAGCAAAATTCTACAAGTGCTTGCAGCGCCATTTAATGTTGCGGGGAAAGAGCTATTTGTTACGGTAAGTATTGGGATTGCGGCTTGCCCACAAAATGGCACGGATGCGAGCGATTTGCTTAAACATGCTGACTCGGCCATGTATGTAGCAAAAAAACAGGGACGCAATAACTTTCAGCATTTTGTGCCAGAGTTTACCGAAAAAATGGCATATAAGCTGAGCATGCAAACCGAGCTTATGCACGCCATTGAAAAGAAAGAGTTTTATTTGCACTACCAACCTTTGGTGCGTTTAGATAGTGGCGAGACGGTCGGTGCAGAAGCGCTATTACGTTGGCGTAATGAGGCATTGGGTGAGGTGGCTCCGGACGATTTTATTTCATTGGCCGAAGAGCTTGGTGTCATCGTTGAGATTGGTCAGTGGGTGATGATACAAGCATTTGGAGATGCAGCGACTTTTAATAAAGACCGCGAAAAACCATTGATGTTTGCGATTAATTTATCTGCGCGGCAGTTTCTGCGACACGATATTTTTTTGGCAGTCAAATATTGTTTAAGTGTTACAGCGTGTGATCCCACTTGGATTACATTAGAAATTACCGAAAGCTTGTTACTAAACGATTCTGCGCAGGTACTTGGCACCTTGCGCAATATAGAAAGATTGGGTATTAAAATTGCCATTGACGATTTTGGTACAGGCTATTCTTCTCTGTCTTATCTTAATAAATTCCCTATTGGTGAGGTTAAAGTTGATAGAAGCTTTGTTAACAATATTGCGGTTGATGTAAATGTTGCGAAGCTTGTAAAAGCAATGATAAGCATGGCGTTAAGTTTGGGCAAAGAGCTTATTGCTGAAGGTGTAGAAACCCAAGAGCAGGCTGACTTGTTGAAAGAATGGGGTTGCAATATTGGGCAGGGCTACTTGTTTAGTAGGCCATTAAGCTTTGAGAAACTTTCAGAGCATTTGCTGTCATAATAACACGCCGATGTTTTTAATTTAAGATTTAAAATTTTGAGACTTTAAATTTTAAGTAAAAAAATACTAACTCTGGGCTAGCATCAGCTAAAATACTAGCTTTAGTATTATTGAGGTTTATCAATGCCTGTTTATCGTTCTCGCACCACTACCCACGGCCGTAATATGGCAGGCGCGCGCGCCTTGTGGCGTGCCACTGGCATGAAAGATGGTGATTTCGAGAAGCCGATTATTGCCATCTCAAACTCATTCACACAGTTTGTACCTGGTCATGTCCATTTAAAAGATTTAGGCCAATTAGTTGCGCGTGAGATTGAGCGTGCGGGTGGTGTAGCCAAAGAATTCAATACAATTGCAGTAGATGATGGCATTGCCATGGGCCACAGCGGCATGTTGTATAGCTTGCCAAGCCGCGACCTGATTGCAGATAGCGTGGAATATATGGTGAACGCGCACTGTGCCGATGCATTGGTGTGCATTTCAAACTGCGATAAAATTACCCCAGGCATGCTGATGGCGGCGTTGCGCTTGAATATCCCTGTTGTATTTGTATCGGGTGGTCCGATGGAAGCAGGTAAAGTCAATTGGCAAGGCGAATCATTAAAACTTGACTTGGTTGATGCCATGGTAGCAGCAGCTGATAGTAAAGTTTCAGATGCAAAATCGGAGGCAATTGAGCGTTCTGCTTGCCCGACTTGTGGCAGTTGTTCTGGCATGTTTACGGCAAACTCGATGAACTGTTTAACCGAGGCGTTAGGGTTGAGCTTGCCTGGCAATGGTTCTACGCTGGCCACCCACGGTGCACGCAAACAATTATTTTTGCAAGCAGGTCGCTTAATTGTGGAGTTGGCAAAACGCCATTACGAACAAGATGATTACAGTGTATTGCCACGTAATATTGCCACCATGCAAGCATTTGAAAATGCGTTTGCGCTAGATGTAGCCATGGGCGGTTCAACCAATACCGTACTGCATCTGCTGGCAGCTGCACACGAAGCTGGCCTGGATTTTACTATGCAGGATATCGATAGAATTTCCCGCAAAGTCCCCTGTGTGAGTAAGGTTGCACCAGCCACACAAAAATATCACATGGAGGATGTGCACCGTGCTGGCGGCGTCATGGGTATTTTGTCTGAATTAAGCCGTGGAGGTTTGATTCATCGCGATATTCCAACTGTGCACTCTGCCAGCATGGGCGCCGCTTTGGATAAATGGGATATTACGACCACCACCGATGAAGATGTGAAGAAGTTTTATCGTGCAGCGCCTGGTGGCATCCCCACTACCATTGCGTTTAGTCAGAGCATGTTGTGGCCGGATTTGGACACTGACCGTGCTAATGGCTGTATTCGTGATATTGCGCACGCGTACTCAAAAGATGGCGGCTTGGCAGTGTTGTATGGCAATATTGCTTTAGATGGCTGTATTGTAAAAACAGCGGGTGTGGATGATAGTATTCTTAAATTTACCGGTCGTGCTCGTATATTTGAAAGTCAGGACGCTGCCGTTGAAGGCATTATGGCGGATCAAATTGTGCCAGGTGATGTAGTGGTGATTCGCTACGAAGGTCCACGCGGCGGCCCAGGTATGCAAGAAATGCTCTACCCAACTTCCTATTTAAAATCGAAAGATTTAGGTAAAGTGTGTGCACTACTTACCGATGGCCGCTTTTCTGGCGGTACTTCTGGCTTAAGTATTGGTCATGCCTCACCAGAAGCCGCAGAGGGCGGTGCAATCGGCTTAGTGGAAGAGGGTGATACGATAGAAATTGATATCCCAAACCGCACCATCCATTTAGCGATTAGCGATGGAGAAATGGCACATCGCCGTGCGGCGATGGAGGATAAAGGTAAAGACGCCTGGAAGCCAGTCAACCGTGTGCGTCATGTATCGCCCGCTTTGCGTGCATACGCTGCAATGAGTACTAGCGCCGCACGTGGTGCAGTACGTGATGTCTCTCAGATAGAGAAATAATTGCATATATAAATGGCGTTTAAAAACTAAGCAATAATTTAGATCCTACATATTAAATCCTAGCTAATTGAAGTGAATAAAGATAATGAAGACCGAAACGACAGAAATAGATGTCATGGAAACTAAACCACTAGAAAATAATTTAGTAGGCACTGGCGGACTTAAAACGGAAAAACGTTTAAGGCTTCATGCGCATGTGTTGCAAACAAAAGATGAAAGTGGCATGCAATATCTTGAGGTGGATAATCCACTTTGCACTGCAAAAATCGCGCTACAAGGCGCACACGTCATGCACTGGCAACCTAAGTTTTTAAAAGACCCCGTATTATGGTTATCAAGCAATGCTAGGTTCGTAAAAGGCCGTTCAATTCGTGGCGGCGTGCCAATTTGCTGGCCGTGGTTTGGTGCTCACCCAACGGATAGCACTTTTTGCCCGCATGGCTTTGCGCGCGTAATTCCTTGGCGCGTGATTGATATTGATGCAACCCCCACAGGTGCCACGCGTATTGTGCTGGAAATGCTAGAAACTGAAGAAGCGAAGCGTCAGTTATCTTATCCTTACGCACTGACTATTACGATTACTGTGGGACGGCGTTTACGGGTTGATATGTCCACCACGAATAAGGCCGACCACCCGTTTGTGATTGGTGAAGCGTTTCATACCTATTTAAACATTAGCGATATTGCTAACGTAAAAATTACTGGTATGCAGGACTGTGTTTATGCGGACAAAATACTTAAATATCAGCGCCATGTAGAGCACAATGCCCTTAAGTTTGATGGTGAATTTGACCGTGTGTACATTGATCATAGCTCAGATTGTACGGTGCATGATACCGGCTATAATCGCCTCATTCACATATCAAAATCGGGTAGCGATACCACCGTGGTATGGACCCCAGGGGAGGAAAAAGCTGCGCAAATGGCCGACATGGGTGCCCCCGATGAGTGGCGAAAGACAATCTGTGTAGAAACCACCAACGCCTTAGATAATATGGTGGTGATTAACCCAGGTCGTACTCATGTTATTAGCGCGGAGTATGTAATCGAGACGCTGTAATGCCAAATGCATTGGCACACGAAACCAGCCCTTATCTTCTGCAGCATGCTGCAAACCCTGTAGAATGGTATCCATGGGGTGAGCAAGCGCTTACTTTAGCGCGCGAGCTTGATAAACCGATTTTACTTTCTATTGGCTACTCTGCCTGCCACTGGTGCCATGTTATGGCACATGAATCGTTTGAAGATAATGAAGTTGCGGCGATTATGAACGCGCACTTTATTAATATTAAAGTCGATCGCGAAGAGCGCCCAGATATTGATCAAATCTATCAAACTGCGCACAGCATGCTCAGTCAAAAAAGCGGTGGCTGGCCGTTGACGGTGTTTTTAACTCCAGATCAACAACCCTATTTTAGTGGCACTTATTTCCCCAAAACTCCACGTTATCAGCTACCCGGCTTTGCCGACTTAATCCCACGTGTGGCACAGTTTTATCACCAGAAAAAGCCTGAACTTGCCACACAAAATAGCCAATTAGCTGATGCGCTGAAACGCACCATTCCGGCAGCAAGTAGCACGTTAAGTGCAAATGCGGATAGCTTAAAATTGGCGTTTGACTCTTTAGAGAGTAGCTTCGATTTTGAACATGGTGGCTTTGGTCGTGCGCCAAAATTCCCTAATCCTGCTGATGTTACATTACTACTACACCAAGCAAAAGCGGGTAATAAAAAGGCTGAAGCCATGGCGTTACAGATGTTATCTGCCATGGCTAACGGCGGAATCTACGATCAGCTCGGCGGCGGTTTTTGTCGTTATTCGGTGGATGTACGTTGGAACATTCCGCATTTTGAGAAGATGCTTTATGACAACGGCCAGTTATTATTCCTGTATTGCGATGGGTGGCAAATCAGCCCAAAATCAAATCAGGCCGCACGTTATAAACAAGTGGTAGAAGAAACGGTGGCATGGTTACAACGCGAAATGCGCGACTCAAAAGGCGCATTTTACTCTTCACTTGATGCAGACTCAATGGATGCAACTGGACACAGTGCGGAAGGCGCATTTTATGTCTGGCAGCAAGCCGAAGTAAAAAATGCACTCACGCCTGAAGAGTTTATCGTTGTTAGCCAATGTCTTGGTTTCGATCGTGCACCTAATTTTGAAGACCCACATTCAAACACGCAGGCCTGGCACCCTTATGTGGTGAGGCCTACAGAGCATGATGAAATCGTCATGTTAAAGAGCGCGCAAACCAAGCTGTTTGAAGCACGCACAAAGCGGCCGCGCCCTGGGCGCGATGATAAAGTGTTAACCAGTTGGAACGCACTCGCCATTAAGGGGTTGGCACGGGCAGGGCGTGTGTTTAACAGAGTAGATTGGGTTGAACTTGCGCAAAATTCTGTGGATTTTATCCGCGAAAATATGTGGAAAAATCAACGGTTATTAGCCACTTGCAAAAATGACGGCAATGGTCATGCTAATAATAATTACCACGCGCACTTAAACGCCTATTTAGATGACTACGCCTTTTTTCTGGATGCCTTAATTGAGTTAATGCAAGCCAATTATCGTGCTGAAGACCTTGCATTTGCTGAAGACTTAGCTGAAGCGTTGTTAGCAGATTTTGAGGCAGAAGACGGTGGTTTTTATTTTACCAGCCATACGCATGAGACGCTGATTCATCGACCAAAACAGTCTTATGACAACGCCACACCCAATGGCAATGGCATTGCCGCTGTGGCCTTGCAACGCTTAGGGCATATCTTGGGAGAGCCGCGCTATTTGCAAGCAACTGAACGCGCCTTAAAGGCATTTGATAGAAATCTAGCCAACAACCCTGCCGCCTGTGCAAGTCTTGCACAGGCCTTACAAGAATTTTTAGCACCGCCAAGTATCGTCATTATTAACGGCGAAGCTAAACAAATGGCAGCTTGGCGCGATGCGATTCAGCACCATTATTGCCCACATCACCTCTTCCTTTATTTTGATGAAACTTGGGATAAGAATAAGCAAGATTTGCCACTCACATTACAAAGAAATTTCACAAATGCAGTCAACGCCTGGGTATGCCAAGGCGTTGTTTGTTCACCGTGTTTGAATAATTTGCAACAGTTGCTAGATACTTTATGAATAATAGCCTAGTAGGCTATTGTGGATTTTAAAATGTCATGTATGATGCAGGTTGCATGAAATTGCAGGTTTTATTAAAAGAATTCAAGGAGATAGCATGAAAGTTTTATTAGCAACAATCGCAGCCGCAGCCGTGTTATTCGCTGGTCAAGCCAGTGCTTCACAAGCATTAGCCCAAAAAAGTGGCTGTTTAGCGTGTCACCAAATTGATAAAAAAGTATTAGGCCCATCTTTAAAAGATGTTGCTGCAAAATACAAAGGTGACGCATCTGCTGAAGCGAAATTAATCGCTAAAGTTAAAAAAGGCGGTAGCGGTGTTTGGGGTCCTATGCCGATGCCAGCTAATAGCCCACAAGTAAAAGACGATGATATCAAATCAATCGTAAAATGGATTCTAACTTTATAGTGATTGTGATGTGGTATTAGCAGTTGCCAAATTAAAGCCAGCTTTTCAGCTGGCTTTTTTCATCGGCAGGTTAAATATTAGCTAGCCTATTGAATAACGCCAAATAAATATAAAAATATGCCAAAAATAGCAATAGGTGCAATTAAGTTATTACTAACACGCCACAATCTATAAAAATGATGATTTAAATTTAGCTCATCTTGCACATGACTTTTATTCATGGCGTAACCTGCAAAAATAGCCATTAATAAGCCACCAAGCGGCAACAATATGGTGGAGGTAAGTTTGTCTAGCGTGTCAAAAATGTTTAGATTAAATACAATTTTAATATCTTTCCATTCGTTGAAAGATAACACGACTGCTACCCCAAGCAACCATACTGCTATGCCTAGGCCTAAACAGCTGGCAGCACGCTTGATTCGAGTATTTTCCACTATCCAAGCAATCGCGGGCTCCACTAACGAGATAGCCGATGTCCAGGCCGCGAAAGCCACCAACATAAAAAACAACATAGCAATAAAGTTGCCACCTGGCATTTGGCCAAAGGCAATCGGCAGTGTCTGAAAGATTAAGCCAGGCCCTGCGTTAGGAGCTAGGTGGTTAGCGAATACTAGTGAATAGATGGCTAAGCCGACTAGTAATCCTAGCATGGTATCTGCTAGCGCAATGTAAATAGTGGTGCGGGCAATGGATATGTTGCGTTGTAAATACGAGCCATATACCATGACCGCGCCCATACCCAAACTAAGTGAGAAAAAGGCATGGCCTAACGCTGATAAAACAGCCACTGGCGTGATTTTAGAAAAATCTGGCGTAAACATAAAGGTGTAGGCTGCCTGCATATTACCGACCGACATGCTGTAGCCAAGCAACACTAACAAAATTGCAAACAGTGCAGGGATTAAAATATTATTGGCTTTTTCTAACCCAGAGTTTACGCCACGCGCCACTACGCCCATGGTCATGCACATAAACAGAGTATGCCAGCCAAGCAATATCCAAGGTGAGGCTAATAAGGTATCAAAATTTGCGCTTGATTGTGATGCGGTAATTTGGCTAAAACTACCACTTGCTGCCTCAGCAACATAGGCCAACACCCAGCCACCAATCACACTATAAAAACCCAATATCAACAAGCCTGTGAGCATGCCCATGCCGCCTAAATATTTCCATAGCTGGCTGGCATGTGCTTCTTGCGCCAGCTGTTGCATGCCATTAAACGGGTTTTTTTGTGCGCGTCTACCCAGCAAAATTTCGGTCATCATTAGCGGGATGCCGACAAAGAAAATGCAAGCAATAAACACGAGCACAAACGCGCTGCCACCATTGACGCCTATCATGTAAGGCAACTTCCATATGTTACCTAAGCCAATGGCAGAGCCGGCGGTGGCTAGCATAAATGTCCAACGGTTTTTCCAGTGGCTACGATGCATGCTAAGCGCTTACTTTTTTAAAGCTAAAAAATAACGTTCAGTTTCTTGCTTAATAATCGGGGATAACCACAGCAAGCCAATTAAATTGGGAATTGCCATCATGCCATTCATTAAGTCAGAAAAATTCCACACAAACTCGAGGCTAACAACTGCGCCTACCATGACTGCCACTGTAAAAAATACGCGGTAAATTTTAATGGCACGTGCACCAAATAGATACTCAATGGCTTTTTCGCCATAATAATTCCAACCAATCAGGGTGGAGTAAGCAAAAAGTGCGGTGGCAATGGCCACAATCACACTACCAGAATTACCCAGTGTTTCTGCCATGCTGGCGCTGGTCAGGCTGGCGGCACTTACACCTTGTGTCCAACTAGACGCGGTTAAAATCACCAACGCAGTCATGGTGCACACCACCAGCGTATCAATAAAGGTTTGCGTCATGCTTACCAGCGCTTGTTTCACTGGGTCGTTAGTACGTGCCGCTGCAGCCGCAATAGGCGCAGAGCCCAAGCCTGATTCATTAGAAAATACGCCACGTGCGATGCCAAATCGCATAGCCGCCGCTACGGTCGCACCTAAAAACCCGCCAGTGGCTGCAGACGGGTTAAACGCTGCACCAAAAATCAAACCAAACGCATGCGGGATTTCGCTAAAGTTAAGTGCTAACACCCACAAGCTACAAACTACATAAATGCTTATCATAATCGGCACTAAAAACGAGGTAAATTTGCCGATAGTTTTAATGCCGCCTAAAATAACCAAACCTGTGAGCAGGGTTAATACGATACCAGTCGCTTGTTTAGGAATTTGGAATGTCACTTCGAAAATTTTAGCCGCTGCATTGGCTTGCGTCATATTGCCAATACCAAAAGCGGCACAGGCCGTGAAGATGGCGAAAAGCGTGCCTAGCCAAGGTAAACCAACGCCTTTAGCCAAGTAGTACATCGGCCCACCACGCATGCCATGCTCACCTTTTTCTCGATATTTAATTGCTAATACCGCCTCGCTATATTTGGTGGCCATGCCCACTAGGCCGGTCATCCACATCCAAAATACTGCGCCCGGTCCGCCTAAGGTAATGGCTGTCGCTACGCCAACAATATTGCCAATACCCACTGTGGCAGCAAGCGCGGTCATGAGTGCGGCAAAATGGCTAATGTCGCCTTCGTGACCGTGATCTTTAGCCCAAATTAGTTTGAAAGCATGTGGCAATACACGAAACTGTAAGCCTTTAAGGATGAGGGTGAGGTATAAGCCGGTGCCAACCAGCAAAGTGAGCATGGGTGGGCCCCATACAATACCAGATAGCATAGCCATGATTTCTTCTAATGCCTGCATTGCGCCCCCAATTTTATTTAAAGCACTAATTTAAAGAATTATAGCCACTTAATGCAACTCAATATTTAAAACCATTGATATTTGAAAACATAAATACTTAAACCAAGTTGAGTAAAATTAAACCCAATCTTTATCAATTAAGAAATCGGTATAAAGCTTAGCCTCTGCGCTGCCGTTTTCTGGCTTCCAATCGTAGCGCCATTTTACTATCGGCGGCATCGACATTAAGATGGATTCAGTGCGTCCGTTTGATTGCAAACCAAACAAAGTACCACGATCGAATACCAAATTAAACTCGACATATCGGCCGCGGCGATAAGCCTGAAAGTCGCGTTCTTTTTCACCATAGGGGTTATCTTTGCGACGCTGTAAAATGGGCAAATAAGCTTGTAAAAAACTATCACCAACTGCGCGTTGCAGCGCGAAGCTTTGCTCAAAACCAAGCTCGTTAAAGTCATCAAAGAAAATACCGCCAATGCCGCGTGGTTCTTTGCGATGCTTTAAGTAAAAGTATTCGTCGCAGTGTTTTTTAAATGCAGGGTAATAGTTTAGGTTAAAGGCATCTAATGCCGTTTTATTGGTGCGGTGAAAGTGCGCGCAGTCTTCCTCAAAGCCATAGTAGGGGGTCAGGTCCATGCCGCCGCCAAACCACCAAATCGGCGGCTCATTTTCTTTTTCCGCAACGAAAAAGCGAATGTTCATATGTACAGTGGGTACATAAGGGTTGCGTGGGTGCAGTACCAGCGAAACACCCATGGCTTCCCAACTTCTGCCAGCAGCTTCAGGGTGGGCGATGGTGGCGGCAGGCGGTAATTTGTTGCCCAGCACATGCGAGAATCCTACGCCAGCGCGCTCAAACACATTGCCACCTTCTAACAAGCAGCTATTACCGCCACCGCCCTCGGGCCTATTCCAACTATCATGTAGAAAGGTTTTGCCGTCAACAACCTCTAAGGCCTCAACAATTTTGGTTTGTAGGGTCTGTAGATAGGTTAAAACGGCTTGCGTGTTCAAAGCTGATTTAACCATATTGTTAGCCTTTAATAGCTCGAAAGCCAATATCAGTGCGGTATTGAGCACCGTTAAATTGAATCTCGCCAACAATTTTATAAGCTTGTTGTTGTGCAAATTTTACCGTGTCACCCAGCGCCGTCACGCACAGTACGCGGCCTCCGCTAGTCACTACTTTGCCATCTTTTAATTGCGTACCTGCATGAAATACTTGTGCATCGGTAAGGTCATTTGGTAAACCCGTAATCTCATCCCCTAAACGTGGGGAGTCTGGATAGTGAGCGCTTGCCATCACCACGCCCAGCGCGGTACGTCTATCCCATTCAGCTTCAACTTTGTCCAACGTCCCGTTGACTGCATGTTCAGCCAATGCAACAAAATCAGATTTCAGCCGCAACATAATGGGTTGGGTTTCTGGGTCGCCCATGCGGCAGTTAAACTCTAGTGTTTTAATGCTGCCGTCTGGCGCAATCATTAAGCCGGCATAGAGAAAGCCAGTGTAAGGAATACCATCTTTGGCCATACCCTCTACTGTTGGGCGAATAACCTCGCGCAGCGCACGGGCGTGGATTTCTGGCGTCACGCAGGGTGCAGGCGAATATGCGCCCATACCGCCAGTGTTGGGCCCTTGGTCACTGTCTAATAATCGTTTGTGGTCTTGGCTGGTTGCGAGTGGCAGGATATTTTTTCCGTCCACCATCACAATAAAACTGGCTTCTTCGCCAGTTAAAAATTCTTCAATCACCACTCTGGAGCCAGCGCTACCGAGTTTGTTATCCGCCAGCATGGCATCAATGGCGAAGTGCGCTTCGGCTTCATCCATCGCCACTACCACGCCCTTGCCAGCGGCTAGCCCATCGGCTTTAATCACAATCGGTGCGCCATGCGCACTCACATAGTCATGAGCAAGTTTGGCATCTGTAAAAGTTTGATATTTAGCGGTGGGAATGTTGTGGCGCAACATAAACGCTTTGGCAAAATCTTTGCTAGATTCCAGTTGTGCCGCGGCTTTGGTGGGGCCGAAAATCTTTAAGCCTGCTGCGCGAAAAGCATCTACCACCCCTTGAGAAAGCGGCGCCTCTGGCCCAACAATGGTCAGGCCGATTTGTTCTTTTTGCGCAAATGCCAATAAATCGGGCACACTAGAGATGGGCACGTTCACCATATCTGGATTGGTAGCAGTGCCTGCATTACCAGGCGCTACATAGACGCGGCTAATTTCTTTATTTTGGGTAATTTTCCAAGCAATCGCATGTTCGCGGCCGCCGCTACCAATCACTAAAATTTTCATCCTCAATATCCTTTAGTGATAGCTACTAATGGCGGAAATGGCGAATGCCTGTGGTGACCATGACCAAACCATGTGCATCTGCCGCAGCAATCACTTCATCATCGCGCATACTGCCACCTGGTTGAATTACGCAAGTTGCACCAGCGTCTGCCAATACATCGATACCATCGCGGAATGGGAAAAATGCATCAGATGCGACTACCGAATTTTTGAGCGATAGCCCAGCATTTTGCGCCTTAATAGCGGCAATTTTGGTGCTGTCTACGCGACTCATTTGGCCTGCGCCCACACCTAGCGTCATGCCATCACCACAGAATACAATGGCATTGCTTTTGACATATTTCGCTACATTCCACGCAAAGAGCATGTCGGCCATTTGTTGTGGGGTTGGTTGTTTTTTGCTGACAATGGTTAAATCAGAGGGTGAGATTTCGTGGTTATCTGCCGTTTGAATCAGCAAACCAGAACCAACTCTTTTGGTGTCGTGTGAGTTACGGCCTTGTTGCCAAGGTGTTAAATTTGAAGCACTATCTCCACCCTCTGGCAACGCAATTTTAAGCACACGCACATTGGCTTTTGCGGTAAAAATCGCTAGTGCGTCGGCTGTGTATTCAGGCGCAATCAATACTTCTACAAACTGCTTGCTCACAGCCTCTGCAGTCGCTTTATCCACTATCGTGTTAAAAGCGATAATGCCACCAAATGCAGAGGTGGGGTCGGTTTTAAAAGCCTTGCTGTATGCTTCAAGCGCATCTTTACCTAGCGCTACACCGCATGGATTGGCGTGCTTGACGATGACACAAGCAGTGCTTGAGAATGATTTGACTGTTTCCCAAGCGGCATCCGCATCGGCAATATTGTTGTAACTTAGCTCTTTACCTTGTAACTGCTCGGCAGTCACCAAACTGCCTGGTGCAGGGTAGAGGTCGCGATAAAATGCAGCTTGCTGGTGTGGGTTTTCGCCATAGCGTAGATCTTGCATCTTAACAAAACGGCCATTGGTTTGGTCGGGGAAGGCGTTACGGGTGCCGTCAACATTCAGGCTACTTAAATAATCACTGATTGCGCCATCATAATTACTAATGCGGTTAAAAGCAGCCACAGAAAGCTTAAATTTAGTATCGCCAGAGACCGCACCATTATTGGCTTGCAGCTCAGTCAAAAAGACCTCGTATTGATTTGCATCTGTCAGTACAGCCACATCTTTCCAATTTTTGGCAGCGCTGCGCACCATGGCTGGGCCGCCAATGTCGATGTTTTCAATCGCATCTTCCAGTGTACAGTCAGCTTTGGCAATAGTGGCTTCAAAAGGGTACAAATTAACCACAAGCAAATCAATATTCGGAATGCCTTGCGCTTGCATGGCTGCGACGTGCTCGGGCAAATCACGACGGCCCAATAATCCACCATGTACTTTGGGGTGCAGTGTTTTTACGCGACCATCCAGCATTTCTGGGAAGCCTGTATAGTCGCTCACTTCAATCACGGGAATCTTGTTGTCTCGAAACAGCTTAGCGGTGCCGCCAGTAGATAAAATCTCTACGTCTAATTTAACCAGTGCAGAGGCAAGTTCGATAATGCCTGTTTTGTCTGATACGCTAATGAGTGCTCTTTTAATGGCGGCCATGTAAAACTCTTAAAATTGAAGATGATTGAAGGTTAAAGCAAATTTAAATTGGGCTTAATTTAAGTTATATTGCGCCATTTTTTTGCGTAGTGTATTACGGTTTAAGCCCAGCATTTCGGCTGCTTTTGACTGATTGCCGCCCACTTTATGCAATATGTATTCCAGCAGTGGTTTTTCGATGCAGCCCAGTACCATGTCGTAAATGGCGTGTGGCGGCTGACCGTCTAAATGCTTGAAGTATTCATCAAGCGATTTTTTAACACAGTCAGCGAGTTCGTTTGCCATATATTAAGCTGCCAACGCCTCAGGTTCTACATCAGTAATCTCTTTTGCATGATTTTCAACATAGACTAGGCGTTCGTTCTTGCTTTTCAGTTCGGCAAAAAAGTCGTTGATGGCTTGCTGTTGCAGTTCAATAGTTTGCAGCGTATTCATATTGTGGCGGAAATTGGCGGAGCCTGCTAAACCCTTGGTATACCAAGAAATATGCTTGCGTGCCACGCGCATACCTGCAAGTTCGCCATAAAAACCATATAAATCATTGATATGTTCCAACATCACAGTGTGAATTTCTTCCACGGTGGGCGGCAATAAATGTGTACCTGTTTTAAGGTAATGTTCAATCTCGCGAAAAATCCAAGGCCGACCTTGCGCGGCGCGGCCTATCATTACCGCATCTGCACCAGTGTAATCCAGCACGAATTTGGCTTTCTCAGGGCTTGTGATATCGCCATTGGCAATCAGCGGAATATTCACAGCCTGTTTAACTGCTGCAATCGTATCGTATTCCGCATCGCCCATATACAAACAAGCGCGGGTGCGACCATGCATGGCCAGTGCTTGCACGCCAATGTCTTCCGCCATTTTTGCAATCATGACTGCGTTGCGGTTTTGTTTGTCCCAACCAGTGCGAATTTTCAGCGTGACTGGTACATCTACAGCGCCCACTACGGCTTTTAAAATCTGTGAAACTAGTGGTTCGTCTTTTAATAATGCAGAACCCGCCATCACATTGCAGATTTTTTTGGCTGGGCAGCCCATGTTGATGTCGATAATCTGCGCACCGTTATCCACGTTATAGCGTGCGGCTTCTGCCATCATTTTAGGGTCAGCGCCCGCAATTTGTACCGAGATTGGGTCAACTTCGCCCTCATGATTCGCACGGCGGCGCGTTTTTTCAGAACCGTAAAGTAGCGAATTTGACGTCACCATTTCCGAAACCGCTAAGCCTGCACCGAGCTTTTTACATAACTGACGGAATGGCCTGTCTGTCACGCCCGCCATGGGTGCGACAATGAGGTTATTTTTTAATATGTGATTGCCAATTTGCATTTAGATTATTTTATCTTCACGATAACGGCGTTGCCTTCGTCTTCGGTTGCTGGCTGTACTTCTTGTACTATCTGCGCAACCTTATCCTAGCCACCTTGTTCTCGTTTCGCTAAATTAATCTAAAAGATTAAATAGCAAAACTTTTTGAGTTGCCTATTTTATACGCAATTAGAGTGACTTAATAGTATAAATTGTTTAATTTTTTATCCGAAAAGGACTTAAGTTGAAGGCCTAGTATCAAGGTTTAGTCAGATGCTCTAAATTAGCTAACCAAATCATGGCTTGTTCGCGCGTGTCGTGACACATCTCAATGCTGGGTTGTAAGCTGGCGCAAAACGCAGGGCGTTCTGGCTGGCCGAATATTTTGCAGCGGTTTTCGTCATCTAATTGAACACAACGCATGCCAGCTGGTTTGCCATTTGGCATGCCGGGGATTGGGCTGTTAATACTTGGCGCGATGCAGCAGGCCCCACATCCTTCTCTACAAATCATCGGCTTTGCTTGTCAAACTAAAATCTTGCCAAACAAAACCAATCTTGCTTACACCCACTTTTAAGTCTTGCATGGCGAGTTTTACTTGTTCTGGTGTGCCTTTTGCACCCAGCTCAATTTGTCTATTAGGTTTGAGTTTGGGCAGGCTGAAAATTTTAATTTCTGGATATTTCTGCAGCGTTTCATTCATTAAATCAATCAGTTGGCTTTCAATACCTTCCACCACAATAATTGATTGTTCTAAATAATGGGTTTGGTGAAACAAGTGCGCGTAATGTGTATCCAGCACCCATTCCATCATTGGGTGCGCCATTTGCGGAAAACCAGGCAAAAAGTAGTGATTATGCTTTTGGTTTGGTAAGCCTGCGCTAAACCCCGCTACACGATTTACTGGGTTGGGGATTAGTGCTGCGCCTTGTGGAAAATCGGCCATGAACACGCGTTTGGGGTAAGCACCTTCACCAAATTGCGCCACAATTTCTGCCACAGCACCCGCATGGCGCTCAATAGGCACATTTAAAGCATCTGCCGCACATTGCCGCGTGTAATCGTCTGGTGTGGCACCTATACCTCCAAAGCTGAAGACAATATCGCTTTTTGCAAAGCTGGCTTTGAGTGCATTGGTAATTTGCGCTGGATCATCCCCTAAATATTGCGCCCAACTTAGCTGCAAACCACGTGCAGATAGAATTTCAATTGCCTTGCTTAAATGCCTGTCCTGCCGTTTGCCAGAAAGGATTTCATCGCCAATGATGTAGATGCCGAAATTAGAGATATTAGTCATTTAAATTTATAGCTCATGTTTTGAGTTTTCAATCACCCATGTTTGATAAAGCTGCGAAATCTCATCTATTAGAACCCCATGGATTGCGGGTAAATCGTAGCTATGCATTTTTTTGATTAAATTTTCGATAGCATTGTAATTTTTAGCGTCTGCTTTAAACATGATTCTGTACTCTTTTTCGTTTTGTACACTGCCATTCCAATGATAAAAGCTTTCAATCTCAGATATTTGGGAACAGGCAGCTAATTTTTTATCAACCATAGCGCTAGAAATTAATCTAGCTTCCTCATAATTTCCAACGGAAGTAAAAACAGCGATTATCTTCATCAGTTAAGTCCCTTTTCAATCACTTTGAATCGGTTGAATTTGTAATTTTTTTTACAGAAAAGATTTAATGCGCGCTTTCCCAATTGCTCCCCACGCCGACTTCCGCCAATAATGGCACAGATAGTTTTGCGACATTTTGCATCAGGGTTGGCAAGGTGGTTTTAACTAACTCCAGCTCATTGTCTGGCACCTCCAGCACCAATTCATCATGCACTTGCATAATCAGTTTGCTGTTGAGATTTTCTGCTTTAATCCACTTGTCGACGGCAATCATGGCAAGTTTAATCAAATCTGCTGCCGTGCCTTGCATGGGGGCGTTAATGGCGGCACGTTCCGCACCTGCGCGGCGCATGCCATTGGCGCTATTGATTTCTGGCACCCATAAACGTCTGCCAAAATAGGTTTCTACATAACCTTTTTGTTTGGCTTCCGCACGCGTGTTTTCCATATACGCTTTAACGCCGGGGTAACGCGCAAAGTAGCGTTCGATATAGCTGGCGGCAGCGCTGCGCTCAATGTTGAGGTTTTGCGCCAAGCCAAACGCACTCATGCCGTAAATGAGGCCGAAGTTAATCACTTTGGCGTATCTGCGCTGTTCACTATCGACAGCATCGCGTTCTACACCAAACACTTCAGCTGCGGTATGGCGATGGATATCTTCGTTATTGGCAAACGCCTGTAGCATTCCCGCGTCTTGGGATAGGTGCGCCATGATGCGTAACTCAATTTGTGAATAGTCAGCAGAAACGATGTGGCTACCTTGCGGCGCAATAAACGCTTCGCGAATGCGACGGCCTTCAGCTGAACGCACTGGAATATTCTGCAAATTAGGGTCGCTGCTGGCTAGCCTGCCGGTAATCGCCACCGCTTGGTTATAGCTGGTATGCACCCGGCCTGTAGTGGCATTGATCATTTTTGGCAGCTTGTCGGTATAGGTAGACTTGAGTTTGGCCAAGCCGCGATATTCCAATAACACTTTAGGCAAAGGGTGGTCGAGCGCTAGCTCTTGTAACACGTCTTCATCGGTACTCGGCGCGCCACTTGGTGTTTTTTTGGTGGGCTTAATACCGAGTTTGTCGAACAAAATTTCTTGTAATTGTTTAGGTGAGGCTAAGTTAAACGGCTGTCCTGCCAGCTCATACGCTTGGTTCTCTAGCGCGATTAATTTGAGGCCAATTTCGTTGCTTTGCGCCCTTAACATTTCAGCATCTATCAACACGCCATTGCGCTCGATGGTAAATAAACAGCCTGAGCTGGGCATTTCAATTTGGCTGTAGATAAAATTAAGCTTTTCGTCATGTGCAATTTGCGGGTACATGGCCAAGTGTAATTGCAGCGTAATATCAGCATCTTCTGCTGCATACTCAGCAGCGGCCTCTACCGTCACTTGGTTAAAGCCGACTTGCTTGGCGCCTTTGCCTGCCACATCCTCAAAATGGATGGTGCTTAAACCCAAATGCCGCTCTGCTAGCGCATCCATGCCATGCGTTTTGTGCGATTCAAACACATAGGATTGCAGCATGGTGTCGTGCGCGATGCCGTTAAGCGCAATGCCATGATTGGCTAATACATGTTGGTCATACTTTAAATTTTGACCCACTTTTTTAATGGCATCGTTTTCAAGAATGGGCTTAACTTTTGCCAAAGTTTCAGCAAAATTAAGCTGATCTGGCGCATCAAAATAATCATGCTTAAGTGGCAAATAGGCAGCGCTACCCGCTTCTACAGAAAATGACATCCCGACAATTTTCGCTGTCATTGGGTCGAGCGAGGT
The DNA here is from genome assembly GCA_011391175.1 of Methylophilaceae bacterium. Taxonomy (GTDB): domain Bacteria; phylum Pseudomonadota; class Gammaproteobacteria; order Burkholderiales; family Methylophilaceae; genus Methylotenera_A. Next base: position 20,905 of record JAABQZ010000004.1, read on the forward strand.
GGTTTCGGTGTCGAAACACATCAGCTCTGCCACGCTTAATTTTGCCAGCCAAGCGTCTAATTGTAGCTTGCTTAAAATAGTTTCAAAATTGCGGTTGGTGTTGGGTTGATAGTTATTTTCAAATAAATCATTCGGACTACTTGATATGCTTAAAACAGATGCTCCAGAAGCCTTATGGGTATTGGCTTGCAGGGCAGGTTTTCTCTCTCCAGTATGTAATTGGGCTTGCACACCATCTTGCATATTGTCTAACTCACGGCGCCAGCTTTTAAACTCAAAGCGGTCAAATAGTTCTGCCAATTTAGCTTTGTCGATGGCTTGAGGTGCCAAGTCGCTGAGATTTTCCTGAATACCAATATCGCAGCGAATGGTAATCAGCTCACGCGCAGTGGGCAGCCATGGCAACGCTTTGCGTAAATTTTCGCCCACCACGCCAGTAATTTCATCGGCATGCGCCACAATATTTTCTAGGTTGCCATATTGCGTCAGCCATTTTACGGCAGTTTTTGGCCCCACTTTTTCTACACCTGGCACGTTATCTGAGGTGTCGCCAACCAGCACCAAATAATCAATCATCAACGAAGGCGGGATACCAAATTTCTTTTCAACACCGGCAATATCCAGCACATCGTCTACTTTGCGAAACGCATCGCGCATGGTGTTAACGACAGTAATTTGTTCGTTAACCAATTGCGATATGTCTTTATCGCCAGTGGAAATAATGGTGCGGATGCCTTCACGTTCGGCCTGTTTTGCCAGTGCGCCAATCACGTCATCGGCTTCTACACCGTCAATCATAATCAACGGCCAGCCTAAGGCTTTAATCGCCTCGTGCAGTGGTTCTATTTGCGGGCGCAAATCATCTGGCATGGCTGCGCGGTTGGCTTTGTATTGTGGGTAAATATCATCGCGAAAGGTTTTGCCTTTGGCATCGAACACGCACGCGCTATAATCACTCGGGTAATCTTTATGCAAACGGCGTAACATATTTAAAACGCCCTGAATCGCGCCAGTGGGTTCATTTTTGCTATTGCGCAAATCGGGCATCGCGTGAAAAGCGCGATAAAGATAAGATGAGCCATCAACCAGTAATAAGGTCTTCATGTTTTAGGATGCTTTAAAAATGACAAAAAAATTACCAAAAATAATCGAGCCAGAACAACTTAATCACTCGGAAAGCCATGAGGCATGGCACGTATTTGAGATTATGGCAGAATTTGTGAGCGCCACCGAGAAGTTGAAAGAAATTACGCCTGCGGTGTCTATCTATGGCAGTGCTCGCACCTCGCTCAGTCACGATGATTATAAGCTTACTGAAAAAATTGCCTGCTTGCTTTCTGATGCTGGCTTTAGCGTTATTTCTGGCGGCGGTCCTGGCATCATGGAGGCCGCCAACAAAGGCGCTTTTGCAGGAAGATCGCCCAGTGTAGGCTTAAATATTGAACTACCGCACGAGCAAAGCAGTAATAGTTATCAAGATATCAGCATTAATTTTCATCACTTTTTCATGCGCAAGGTGATGTTTGTAAAATATGCCAGCGCATATGTAGTCATGCCGGGCGGCTTTGGTACGCTAGATGAGCTGATGGAAGTGATTACGCTGATTCAAACTGGAAAATCGCGCAAAATACCGATTATTTTGGTGGGTAAGGCGTTTTGGGGCGGCCTGATGGATTGGCTAAAAAATACACTGGTGGCGCAAGGGATGGCGGAGCCTAAAGACTTAGCTTTGATTCAGTTGATAGATGAGCCAGAAGCGATTGTAGAAGCTATCTTTAGATATTATGAAACTAGGGGCTTTGAGTTAACGCCAGCTGAGAAAAAAGCACAATTATTCCTGTAGTTTTTATTTGGCCTTTATTTGCATTGGAATACGTTTATTGACGCTGAATTTGCTAGAATAATCCTATACATAAATTAGAGGCGATACATGAAAATTTCTAGGAATTATTTAAGTTATCTTTGGCTGGTCTTAATTGCTTTGCCATTGCTGACAATTGCTGCAGATAAGAAAACACCTGACAATCTAGAGCCTCTAGAAGAAGTGCCACCGCCGCCAAAAGTGATTGATGGAGAAGTACTGGAAGGTGAGCCGCAGGTGACTATCCGCAAAAAAGGCGCGGAAACCATTGAGGAATACCGCATTAATGGCGAAATGTACATGATGAAAGTGACGCCTGAACACGGCGTACCTTACTATTTGCACAAAGAAGATCAACAGGGCGGCTGGGTAAATATTGGGCCTAATCCACCACTCAGTATTCCTAAGTGGATAATATTTCGATTCTAAATAATAAACCAAAATACTGTTATCAAACGTTGTTTCGCACCAAACAAAGTGTCGTTGCATACAACAACGTATGCGCCTTCATTTTATTTTGCGCGCGCCTAGTTTGATTTAACTATTTTGATTTATTTAGCCTGAGTATTCCCTAATAATTTTATGTCTGTTTTCACCACCTTAAGTTTAGAAGAAGTGCGCACTTGGTTGCGTAATTTTGACTTGGCTGAAATTATTGAGCTGCGCGGCATTGCGGCGGGCATTACCAATACCAATTATTTTGTAGTAACAACTCAACATAAATATGTACTGACTATTTTTGAGAAAAATCAGCCCAGCGAGCTAAGCTATTTTGTTGATTTAATGCGATTTTTGTCTTTACAAGGTGTACTTTGCCCGCTGCCGATTGCGGATAAAGCGGGCGTGAGCTTGCATTTGCTGAAAGGGAAGCCTGCGCTCGTGGTGACTTGTTTAAATGGCACAGATATTCTTGCGCCTAATATTCACCAAGTAAAACAAGTGGCGCATGCGCTAGCGCATATGCACATAAAGGGCTTAGGCTTTGCGCAAAACGGCATTAATCAGCGCGATAAAACTTGGCGTATTAATATTGCACAAAAGGTACTACCAAAACTGGCTAACGATGATCAAGCGTTGCTGCAAAGCGAGTTGGAGTATTTGCATGCCAAAGATTTTAGCCCGTTGCCACGCGGCGTGGTGCATGGTGATTTGTTCCGCGACAACGTGCTGTTTGATGGCGAGCAGTTAGGTGGCTTTATTGATTTTTATTATGCCTGCAATGATGCGCTGGTCTACGACATTGCAATCGCAGTCAATGAATGGTGTGTACATCATAATGGCGCGGATATTGGTGAGTTAGACCAAGAAAAAATCACCGCTTTTTTGACTGCGTATCAAGAAGTTCGCGCCTTTGAGCAAAATGAATGTACCGCTTGGGTAGACGTATGTCGCTTAGCAGCCTTGCGTTTTTGGCTATCGCGTTTGCATGATTTCTATTATCCACAAGCAGGTGAGCTCACGCACACCAAAGACCCCAATCACTTTAAACATTTATTGCAACAATGGGTTGCAATTGCCCAATCATAAATAATGAATAGTCGAATTAAGGATTAAGCATGGCCATTTTACAATCACGCACTCAAACCGGCATTAGCTGGGTAAAAGAGAGTGTGGCTTTATTTAAAACTGCACCACGCAAGTGGCTTTCTGTGGCCTTGGCGTATGTTGGGCTGTTCATGATGCTGCCATCCATCCCAGGCTTACAGTTTTTTGCGTTTATCAGCATCCTCATTTGGCCTGTATTTTTGGCGATTGCCATTGCACTTTATCGCAATGCGGAAATGAAAAAGCAACAAAATGTGAACGAAATTATTACGCAAATCCAACCCAAAATAGCGCAGCTGGTCGGCCTGGGAGGCGCATGTTTGCTATATGCGGTGCTGGTGAGTTTTGTGCTGAATAGCGATTTGCAGGGCCTACAAACACTGATTGGCGACAAAGATGAAATGACTGAATCGCAAATGATGGCATTTTTGCAAACCATGTTTCCGCTGTTGTTAAAGCTCTCGCTATTAATGATTCCGCTGATGATGGCGACCTGGTTTGCCCCTATGCTCATCGCGTTTAATAACTATAATTTAGTCAAAGCCGTTAAATCGAGTATTGCGGGTTCGCTACAGTATATGGTGGCGCTGGGCGCGGCATGGATAGTGCTGACCGCTGGCATACTTGTCCTGATGTTGGCCGTAGGTATTGTGGCAGGTATTATTAGCGCGATGGTGCCGATGCTGGGACAAATGCTGATGTCGTTTATTGTGTTTGGCTGTTTGCTACTGGCTACCGCGCTGATGCTGGCGTTTCAATATGTTAGTTATCGCGATGTGTTTAGAGCGGCTTAAGTATTAAAACTGATAGCATTAAAACTGATGTCCCGCGAGCCAATATCCATAAGGCTTACAGAGCACATATTTCAGCTCGTACTAATTACTTATATTTTTTCTAGTTTGGCATATTCCATTGCCAGCGTTTTCAAGCCCTCTCGGCCAAAATTAATTTTAATCACCAAGTTAGCGGCGTTGCCTTCATAAGTCACCACTACGCCTTCGCCAAATTTGGCATGGCGTACACCTTGGCCAATTTTGAATGGGTAACTACTGTTAGTTTGCGCGGTTGGCTTCGCATAGTTTTCACTATAATTGCTGACAGGTTTTGCCATTGGCTTGCTGTTGAGGCGCTTGAGTAAACCTTCTGGTATTTCATCTAAAAAGCGTGAAGGAATGCCATAACGTACTTGCCCATGTAGCATACGGCTTTGGGCGTGGCTAAGATAAAGGCGTTGCCGTGCGCGGGTCACCGCCACATACATCAAGCGCCGCTCTTCTTCTAGTCCGCCAGTTTCCGAGAAGCTTTGCTCATGCGGGCATAAGCCTTCCTCTAACCCGCTAATAAATACTGCCTTAAATTCCAGTCCTTTAGACGCATGCACCGTCATCAATTGCAGTGCATCATAGCCAACAGTCGCTTGGTGGTCGCCGGCTTCTAAGCTCGCATGCGTTAAAAATTGTGTCATTAGATCTTGTTCGGTATCGCCATCTACATTGTTATGGTTGCCAAAAGCTTGGTTGGTAAACGCCACTGCGGCCGTTACCAACTCTTCTAAGTTTTCAATGCGGTCTTCGCCTTCGCGCTCATTCTGGTAATGCGCTTTTAAGCCTGAGAACGTAGTGGCAAGTTCAGCCACTTCGGCCAGTGTGATGCCATAGGCTTGGTCTGTCATCTCGCGAATTAAATGCACAAAGCCTTCAATGCCTTTGCCACCTGCCTTGCCATTGCCTACCTTGTTGATTGCAGCTTGCCATAAACTGCAATCATTTTGGCGTGCGCCTTCTTGTAGTTGCTCAAGGCTACGCGCACCGATGCCACGAGTGGGGAAGTTAATCACGCGCAGTAACGCAGTATCATCGTTGGCATTGGCGATGAGGCGCATGTAGGCTAGTGCATGTTTAATCTCGGCGCGTTCAAAAAACCGCAAGCCGCCATACACACGGTACGGCAAATTCGCAGAAAATAGCGCGTGCTCCAGCACACGCGATTGCGCATTGCTGCGGTATAGCAGCGCCATATCCGCTAGAGGCGTGCCCTCTGATTGCAGCATTTTTACTTCATCGACAATAAATTGCGCTTCGTCATTGTCATTATAAGCTTCGTAAATCCGCACAGGCTCGCCTGCGCCTGCCGACGTCCATAAGTTTTTGCCTAAGCGATTATTGTTATGGCTGATGATGGCATTGGCGGCATCTAAAATATTGCTATGGCTACGGTAATTTTCTTCTAACTTCACAATATTTTGTACATTAAAATCTTTTTCAAAATCGCGCATATTGCCCACACGCGCGCCGCGAAAACCGTAGATGGATTGGTCATCATCGCCCACAGCAAATAAGCAGTTTTCTTGTCCTGCTAATAATTTTAACCATAAATATTGCAAGCGATTCGTGTCTTGAAACTCGTCTACTAAAATGTAGCGGAATCTAGATTGATAATGCTCACGAATGCGCACATCGCGTTGCAGTAATTCGTAGCAACGCAGCAACAGCTCTGCAAAATCAGCCACGCCTTCGCGGTTGCATTGCTTGTCATATTCCTCATAAATTTCGCGCAGTTTCTGGCTGTGCCCATCGTAAGCCTCTACTCTATCGGCGCGGATGCCTTCCTCTTTGCAACTATTGATATAGCCTTGCACTTGCTTGGGCACAAATTTTTCATCATCCACATTCATCAATTTCATCAAGCGTTTAATGCTGGATAGTTGGTCTGCGGTATCTAAAATTTGGAAGGTGCTGGGCAAACCAGCCTCACGATGATGTGCGCGCAATAAACGGTTACAAAGCCCGTGGAATGTGCCCACCCACATGCCGCGCGTGTTGATTGGTAACATCGATGTAAGCCGCGTTAGCATTTCTTTAGCAGCTTTGTTGGTAAAGGTAACCGCCATTAAACCAAGCGGGGATATTTGCTCAGTTTGGATCAGCCAAGCAATTCTAGTAGTGAGTACGCGGGTTTTACCACTGCCTGCACCTGCTAATATCAACGCTGATTGATGCGGCAACGTCACCGCTTCCAGTTGCTTATTATTTAAACCAGTGAGTATAGAAGATTCGTTTTGCATGCTGATATTATCGCATGGCTGAGATGGAAAATAGCCTAAAGCTTGCGATACAAAATGTTACAAAATCACTAGAAATTACTGGAACTAAGCAGAATTGCATAAGTCTGAACTTGCATGATAGCTGATGTATTGTTAGCTGTCTTTCCGCTTCTTTCCTCCCTGAGCGGAAGCCTTAGACGATGAGGCATTTTGCCCCGATTTAATCCCCTTAATCGGGGCTTTTTTTAACTATTTTTTACTGCTTTTTAAATTATGCGTCAATTTTCTAATTGACTTAAGCCAAAGTGTAAACAAATTGTAATTAGATGACAAGCACTTCGTGTGAGACTTCAACGCTTAGAGTTGCCAATTAATCGGGGTTTGGCCTCGCTGGCTTAAGTACTGGTTAATTGTCGAGAATTGATGGTTGCCAAAAAACCCGCGGTGCGCTGACAGCGGAGATGGATGCACAGACTTCAGCACTAAATGCTTACTTTCATCAATAAACGCGCCTTTTTTCTGCGCATAACTGCCCCATAATACAAACACTAAGCCTTCGCGATGCGCATTCAAAGCGGCGATGGCGGCATCGGTAAATGCCTCCCAACCTTTGCCCTGGTGTGCGCCTGCTTTTGCCTGCTCCACTGTCAGTGTGGCATTTAGCAACAAAACACCTTGGTCTGCCCACGGCGTTAAATCACCACTTTGATTTATTTTTGGGCTCATTTTAATTCCCAAATCAGACGCGATTTCTTTAAAAATATTTTGTAACGATGGTGGCAAAGCAACGCCAGCAGGCACAGAGAAACTTAAGCCATGCGCTTGTGGCTGACCTTTATCATCTTGCCCATGGTAAGGATCCTGCCCAATAATGACCACCCGTACTTTATCAAAAGGCGTGTGATTAAACGCATTAAAGATCAATGGGCTAGGTGGAAAGATTACCTTGCCAGCTGATTTCTCTTCTTTTAGAAAATGCCGCAACGCCTGCATATAAGGCTTTTCGAGTTCATCACCAATGACTGCCAGCCAAGTGGGGTGAAGTTGGCCAGGCTTTGGTTGTGTCATAGAGGTGGTCTATAGATGGATGTTTTGAATGATTACTTGATCAAATCTTTGCTGATGGCTATTTGCAAATCAATCAAGCTCTTTTGGCTTACTTGTATCAACCCACGCCTTGGGCGGTCCAGGTCAATAATAATAAATACAAGTAAAACAATAATCCCAATCATGATGTAACTGATAAGTGATGGACGTTGCCTTATAATCCCAACGCTATAACCTATTACACTAGCATTAATAATAAGCACGAAAGAAAGAAGCACCAATACAAATTCTGGTACATGCCTATCGACTGTTGCAATACGCCTACCGAATGAGTCTATCATTTCGTTTAAAGCCTGAATGAATAGCCCTGAAGTAACTATGTTTGTATTTTCATTGCCTGCTTGTATGGCATAGGCCCATAAAATATCGAGTTGTAGATTGGCGTTTGCCAGCAATTTGGTGCGTTCATTTGAATGGTTAAGTGCAGCGGTGCTTTCTTTTACACGTAAATCTAAGTAATCTCGCAACGAATGTTGAACTTCAGTGCGTACGGAGATTGGCAATAGTTGCGTAAGTAAATAAGTGGTGCCTATTGCATTCGCTTCATCAACTACAGCATCGCTGCGGCTATCAAAACGCTGCAGTGCAATTGAAAATGTAAATGCAATTAACAGTGCGAGGATGCCTAGTAATGAGGATTGTAAGCCATTAATATATGCTCTATATGATTCGCTGGTATTCTTTTTTACGCTAAGCCCAAAGCGATAGCCACACTCAATTGCAAGTAACATCAATACGAAAAGTACAGTGCTAGCTAGAACGCTACTCTGATTGTACATAATTTCTTTCATGACGCTGATTTTATGATTGATTAATTTAATTAGGTGACTTCATAAAACATTACAAGTGTTTATTTGAATTTGCAACAGTAAATAGCAAGCAATAACAAAAATCCTCGCCGAAGCGAGGATTTTTTGCAGAGTAGCAAACTTGTATTTTGTTATTGCATCAACCCATCGCATGATGGATAAGTTGATGCAACATTTAAAAGCCACAATATCGAAAAGCAATTACATCATACCGCCCATGCCACCCATACCGCCCATATCACCGCCACCCATTGCTGGTGCGTCATCTTTAGGCAGTTCAGCTACCATGCAGTCAGTTGTCAGCATCAAGCCAGCTACTGAAGCGGCATTTTGCAATGCACTGCGTGTTACTTTTGTTGGGTCCAAAATACCCATTTCAATCATATCGCCGTAAGTTTCGTTGGCCGCGTTGTAACCATAGTTGCCTTTACCCGCTGCAACGTTGTTAACAACCACTGATGGCTCAACACCAGCATTTGATGTGATTTGACGCAATGGCTCTTCAACCGCGCGCAATACAATTTTAATGCCTGCTTCTTGGTCTAAATTGTCGCCTTTTACTTTAGAAATTGCATCACGTGCACGAATCAGCGCCACGCCACCGCCAGCAACAATACCTTCTTCAACCGCTGCACGTGTTGCGTGCAATGCATCTTCTACGCGGGCTTTTTTCTCTTTCATTTCGATTTCAGTCGTTGCGCCCACTTTAATCACTGCAACACCGCCAGCTAATTTAGCTACGCGTTCTTGTAGTTTTTCACGGTCGTAATCGCTAGTTGCTTCATCAATTTGTGTTTTGATTTGTGAAATACGGCCTTTGATCGTGTCTTCAACACCAGCGCCGTCAATGATAATGGTGTTTTCTTTGCCGACTTCGATACGTTTAGCTTGACCTAATTGCTCAAGCGTTACGCTTTCTAGTTTCAAGCCAACTTCGTCAGCAATCACAGTGCCGCCAGTTAAAATGGCGATATCTTCTAACATGGCTTTACGACGGTCACCAAAACCAGGTGCTTTCACCGCAGTTGTTTTCAAGATGCCGCGAATGTTATTCACTACTAAAGTAGCTAACGCTTCGCCGTCAACGTCTTCTGCAATAATCAATAATGGACGACCTGATTTAGCGACTTGCTCTAATGTAGGTAGTAAATCACGGATGTTTGAGATTTTTTTGTCGTGCAACAATACAAACGGGTTATCTAACAATGCAATTTGACGTTCTTGATTGTTAATGAAGTAAGGTGACAAATAACCACGGTCGAATTGCATACCTTCAACCACGTCTAATTCGCTCTCTAAGCCAGAACCATCTTCAACGGTAATCACGCCTTCTTTACCTACTTTGTCCATCGCGTCTGCAATGATTTTGCCGATAGACTCGTCAGAGTTAGCTGAGATTGAGCCAACTTGCGCGATTTCTTTGCTGGTTGTACAAGGTTTTGATTGTTCTTTTAAGTTAGCAATCGCTGCTGCAACTGCTTTATCGATACCGCGTTTTAAATCCATTGGGTTCATGCCAGCGGCTACAGATTTCATGCCTTCGCGAATAATCGCTTGTGCTAAGACTGTTGCAGTCGTAGTACCGTCACCAGCGATGTCAGAAGTTTTTGAAGCGACTTCTTTCACCATTTGTGCGCCCATGTTTTCGAATTTGTCTTTTAATTCGATTTCTTTAGCCACTGAAACGCCATCTTTAGTGATGGTTGGTGCACCGTATGAACGCTCTAATACTACGTTACGGCCTTTTGGGCCTAATGTTACTTTAACTGCGTTAGCTAAAATGTTAACGCCGTTGGTCATTTTTTGGCGGACTTCGTCGCCGAATCTTACGTCTTTTGCTGCCATGTTAAATTCTCCTGATGTTCTTTAAAATATGCTTAGATTAAGTCGGAATTATTCGATTTTTAACTATTACTCAACAATCGCCATGATGTCTTCTTCGCGCATCACCAATAGCTCTTCGCCATCTACCTTAACGGTTTGGCCTGCATATTTGCCGAATAATACTTTGTCACCCACTTTGACATCTAATGCATTGATTTTTCCGCTGTCATCACGTTTACCATTGCCAACAGCTTGCACTACTCCTTGGTCTGGCTTTTCGGTTGCACTGTCTGGAATCACAATGCCAGATGCGGTTGTGCGCTCTTCTTCTGAACGTTTTACAATCACGCGATCGTGTAATGGACGAATTTTCATACTGAATCTCCTAATGGGTTACTATTATGATTTAAAAATAAGCTTAAATTGCTTAGGCAACGCGCTATTTTAGCACTCTCATACCTAGATTGCTAAACTGGGGTTTGAATTAAATTTTTCAAGTGCAGTATGCAAAAAATATGACGATAGATAATAACAATTTACAAGCCAAAGCCGAGGCTGCTATTCAGCAAATTAACCTTGGTTATAATGCGCAGCAAGATAGACTGTTGTTAAAAGTAGGCTTAGCAGACAATTCGGAGCTATTGGTATGGCTAAGTTATCGCATTACCAAGCAATTGTGGCAAATGTTGAACGGCGAGACGCACCTGCCGACTGCAACTTCTATCAACACTGAAACACCACCCCAGCAAGCAGTGGCTTTATTTAAACAAGAGGCAGAAGCCAGTGAGACGCTGCAAAAAATGGATTTTGCAACCGAGTATCAGCCGCGTGTTGAAATTGTGAATGATGGCGCGATGCTCGCAACAAGTGTGGTCATTATTCATCATCCAAATAAACCATCCAGCCTTGAAATGCCGTGTTTAGAGGGCATTACCGTGCGCATGAAATTAAGCCAAGAGCTTGTTTTAGCGTTGTGTAATATGCTTCAGCTATCGGTTAAAGAGGCATCTTGGGAATTGGGCGCTGGCATAGAGATGGCAGCACAACTGCAGCCAACTGCCATATTTGCTGCAAACCCTGAAGCAAAAAAGATACTGCATTGATTGGTATAGTATAGAGATGGATTTTGTTCAGCTTGGTCAGTCTGATTTAAATGTATCTAAAATCTGTTTAGGTACCATGACGTTTGGTGACCAAAACAATCAGGCTGAAGCGCACCAACAACTGGACTATGCCGTGGCGCAAGGGATTAATTTTATCGACACTGCTGAAATGTACCCAGTGCCGCCCAAGGCGGAAACTTACACCCGCACCGAAACCATGATTGGCCATTGGTTAAAAAACCAGGCACGCGACAAGCTGATTATTGGTAGCAAAGTGGCAGGGCGTAATCGTGGGCTGAGTTGGATACGTAACGGCGACGAGGTGCTGACCAGAGCCAATATTCGCTCAGCTGTGCACGATTCTTTATCGCGCTTGCAAACGGATTATATCGATTTGTATCAATTGCACTGGCCAGAGCGCAATGTGCCTATCTTTGGACAATATCAGTTTGACCTTGCCAATGAGTTTGAAAAAAATGGCGAACAAAAACAATGGGTGAGTATTCATAACCAGCTAGAAACTTTGGCTGAGTTGATGCAAGAAGGAAAAATTCGCGCCATTGGCCTTAGCAACGAGCAACCATGGGGTGTGATGGAGTTTTTGCGGTTGAGTAAACAGTATGGCTTGCCGCAGATTGCTACCCTGCAAAATGGCTATAACTTACTTAATCGCCATATTGACTTTGGCATGAGCGAAATTTGTTATCGCGAAAATGTGAGCCTGTTAGCTTATTCGCCGCTGGCGTTTGGCCATTTAAGCGGAAAATATCTCACTAACCCGCAGGCCATTGGCCGTGTCACCCTGTTTTTAGGCTATGCGCAGCGTTATACCAAGCCTAATGTCATTGCCGCCTGTCAGGCTTATGCCCAGCTTGCACAAACGTGTGGGCTTTCGCCTACAGAGTTAGCGTTAAGTTTTGTGTATCATCGTTGGTGCGTGGGTAGCACAGTTATTGGCGCCACCAGCATGGCGCAATTGCAACAAAACATTGCTGCGTATCAAGTCAAATTAACGCCAGATATTTTAAAAGAAATTGACGCGATTCATTTGCGCTATACCAATCCTGCGCCTTAAAGCTGGTGTTTTTCAATGAGTGTTATACAGTGAATAGGATACGATGACTCAGTATTTTAGAATTTTATGGCCGCAAATCTTACTGATTTTGCTATTTACAATGACGCCTATGCATTTGCTATCTGCAGAAATCCTAACGCTTGAAGAAGCCTTAAATAGGTGCAAAGACACTTACCCCACACAATTACAAGCCAAAAAAAGATTGGCCTGTTTTGATAGTATTAGCACCCCAGCCATTGAGATGAAAGCAGATGCGATACCAGCTGCAACCGATAACACCCCAGCTAAGGATGCGGGTGCGATTGCACCGACCACCAGCACTTCAGTGCCAGCCGACGCGCGTATTCCAGATGCAACTATTGCCATAATAAAATCCAATGTAGACTTAAGTTATCTAGAAAGAAAATGGCGACTTACTTCAGAGGGTGATTGGGATATTAGCGATTTTGAAACCTATAAAGCTAACTATTTGCTGGTCACAAAGAATAATAATGTAAACAATACCCCTACTAGCCCAAGCAGACCGAATACAGGTGATAGAAATTTAGATAGTGAAGATGTGAAATTTCAATTGAGTTTGAAATCAGAGATACTCAACAATATTCCTTTGATTCGCGATTTACCCTATGTGACCAGCTCAAGATTGTGGGGTGCTTACACGCAGCAGTCTTATTGGCAGATTTTTAATGCAGAAGCTTCTAGGCCATTGCGTGAAAATAACTATGAGCCTGAGCTCATTTTGTCACTGGGGATAGATAACGAGGTAGATGGCGTCAAAAAAGAATATATACCGCGTATGCTTAACTTGGGTGTTGTGCATCAATCAAATGGTCGCGATAATCCACTTTCACGTAGCTGGAATCGTGTCTATTTAGAAGGCGGATTTGAGTTAACTGATCGTCTTTCATTATTGGTGCGACCTTGGTGGCGTATACCAGAAGATAGGGAAGATGATGACAATCCCGATATAGAAAAGTACATGGGCTACGGCGATATGACGGTGAGGTGGGAAACGGAAAACCGTGATACTGCGGTATCTTTATTACTGCGCAATAATTTACGCTCTGACAATAAAGGCTTTGCCCAAATTGATTTGCAACAGCGTGTATTCAATAATCCATACCTTAAATTGCATTTGCTGGCATCCACCGGCTATGGCGATACTTTGCTAGATTACAACCGCTCACAAAATGTACTGGGTATTGGCATTTCGTTGGGTGAGTAATTATTTTGCAGTAGAATAAAATGTCGCTTGATTATGTCCAATCATAAGAGTTAAGAAAGAAACCATGACACAACTTCCCGCATGTCCTAAATGCAACTCTGTATATACCTACGAAGATGGTGGTAACTATGTTTGCCCTGAGTGCGCCCATGAGTGGAGCAAAACCGCGATTGCGGATGCTGATGAGGCCACAAAAGTGATTCGCGATGCCAACGGCAATGTGCTACAAGATGGCGACTCCATTACTGTGATTAAAGATTTAAAAGTTAAGGGTTCATCATCGGTAGTAAAAGTTGGCACTAAAGTAAAAAATATCCGCTTGGTAGATGGCGATCATGACATTGATTGCAAAATTGATGGTTTTGGCGCAATGAAGCTTAAATCTGAGTTTGTGAAAAAAGTTTAAACAGTTTTACGATAAGAAATAACATTAGAATCAGCGATGAATCAAACCCTGTTAAACCGCAGCCTGCAATCTGTGTGGCACCCATGCACGCAGATGAAGCAACATGAAACGTACCCGCTTACCCCGATTGCGCGTGGTGACGGCGTGTGGCTTTACGATACCGATGGTAAGCGCTATTTAGATGGGGTGAGTAGTTGGTGGGTGAATTTGTTTGGGCATAACAACACCGCCATCAAAGATGCCATCAAGCAGCAGTTAGATACTTTAGAGCATGTCATGCTGGCAGGATTTACTCACCAGCCAGTTGTTGAGCTTTCTGAAAAACTCGCCAAACTCACGGGGCTAGGCCATGCGTTTTACGCCAGCGATGGTGCCAGTGCCACAGAAATTGCGCTCAAGATGAGTTTTCATTTTTGGCGTAACAGTGGCAAGCCAAGCAAAACAAAATTCATCAGCCTGCAAAATAGCTACCACGGCGAAACGCTAGGTGCACTTGGTGTAACCGATGTGGCGATTTTTAAAGATACTTATGCGCCTTTATTGATGCAATCGGCACAAATGCCCAGCCCCGATTTTAGGCTGGCCGAAACAGGAGAAGGTGCAGAAGCTTATGCCCTGCGTTGTGCAGATGCCTTAGAACAATATGTAAGTGAGCATTCACATGAGCTGGCTGCATTTATTATTGAGCCACTGGTACAGTGTGCGGCAGGCATGGCGATGTATCACCCTGTATATTTGAAGTGCGCCAGAGAGATTTGCACCACATATAGCGTACATTTAATTGCCGATGAAATTGCCGTCGGCTTTGGTCGCACAGGGACTATGTTTGCTTGCGAGCAGGCGACCGAAGTTAACCATGCGTTGAAGGAGAGACCAGTATTTGCTGACTTTATGTGTTTGTCTAAAGGCATTACCGGTGGCTATTTGCCATTGTCTGTGGTGCTCACACGTGATGAAATTTACCAAGCTTTTTACGATGAAAAAGTGACGAAAGCCTTTTTGCACAGCCATAGTTATACTGGAAATCCACTGGCTTGTAGTGCGGCATTAGCCACTTTAAGTATTTTTGAAACAGACAATATTTTGCAAAAAAATCGTGAAACATCGGATTTTATTTGGGGCGAAATGCAGGCCCTAAATAATTTATCAAGCCATAATTTGCCAATTGAACATTTACGCCGACCTAACTTAAATCGTTCGGGCATGATTTTCGCGTTTGATGTCATCACCCAAAACCCAAATTTTGCGCGCGATTGCTATGCGGCAGCGTTGGCGCAAGGCTTGCTGATTCGTCCCATTGGCAACACGGTTTATTTGATGCCCCCTTACACGATTAATCACGAGGAGATATCGTATGCCCTGCAAGCCAGTATTCATGCGGTCTCCAAGGCTGTAAAATGAATGTGCAGTTAATTAAACCAGTTTTTATGCTTGCAGTGCTAGTTTTCTCTGCGGTTGCGCAGGCCGAATTACCCAGCACAGTAGCGGAAGCGCTTAAAAAAGCAGGTATACCGCAAACTGGCGTGGCTGTTTTTGTACAGCCGGTAGATGTTTTATTGCCGACGGTTAGCTACAACGCCGATAAAAGCTCCAATCCTGCAAGTGTGATGAAGTTGGTCACCACCTACGCCGCGCTAGATTTGCTTACGCCCAGTTACCGTTGGAAAACCGAAATTTATCGTGATGGTAGTTTGGATAATGGTGTGCTGAATGGCGATTTAATCATTAAAGGGAATGGCGACCCAAGTTTTAAAGCACAAGAGTTTTGGCGTTTGCTCATGAGTTTGCAGCAGGCTGGCGTTAAAGAAATCAAAGGTGATTTGGTGATTGATAAAAGCCACTTCGCCAAAAACGTAGGGGCACGACGTACTTTTGATAATGAAACTTGGCGGGCTTATAACGCCGAGCCGAGTGCGTTTTTAGTGAATGGGCGCAACACCAGTTTTAAATTTGTGGCGGCCGAAAATAAGGTTATCGTCAGCCAAGAGTTCGAGCTACCAGAAGTAAAAATTATCAACAATATGAAGTTATCTCAAGGTGCCTGTGGCGAATGGCGCAACCGCTTTGGCTATACAGTGAAACAAAAAGTGGATGCCTCAATCGTCACATTTAGCGGTACATTTTCACCGGATTGTGGCGAGCGCTACTTAGAGCTGAGTGTGTTTGATGACGAAAAATATGCGTTTTACACCTTTAAAAAACTGTGGCGTGATTTAGGTGGAAAATTCAGCGGCAATTTAAAAATACTAGAACTACCAATGAGCGCCACCAAAATATTAGAGCAAGCATCTGACCCACTTGGCTATGTAATTCGCGACATTAATAAGTGGAGCAATAACTTAATGGCGCGGCAATTATTGCTGACAATTGCTACAGAAAAAACTGGCGTGCCAGCCACTGAAGCTAAAGGCATGGCGGCGATTACGGCTTGGCTGTTGCAGAAAAATTTACAATTTGATGAGCTGGTGATAGAAAATGGCTCGGGTTTGTCGCGCATCGAGCGTATTAGCGCACAACACATCGGCCAGTTGTTAGTAAGTGCTTACCACAGCGCTAGCATGCCAGAGTTTATGGCTTCGCTACCAATCTTGGCGCAAGATGGTACCGTTAAAAAACGTTTAAACGGCAGTCAAGCTGATAGCCGTGCGCACTTAAAAACTGGCTCAATAGATGGCGTAAGTGCAGTCGCGGGTTATGTGATGGATAGCCAAAATAAGCGTCATGTGGTGGTCATGCTGGTGAACCATGTGCGTGCTGGAGCGAGTCAAGCAGCGCAAGATGCACTGATTGAATGGGTAAATCAACAGTAAAAAACACTCAAGTCCTAAGTCCTGAAAGCAACAACAGTAGCCGTTCGAACTTAGCCGCATTTGCGGTATCATATTGCTTTGATTTGTGTTTATCGTTTCAATTAAAATCCAAACATGAAAAATTAAATGAAAGTTACTCCATGAAATTACTCAGTATTTTATTGGCTAGCGTGTGTGCAGTATCGCTAAATGCTTGCCAAGCCGAATCAACCACTTCAACACAGGAAAAAAGCACAATGACAGCAGCAAATTCAGAATTTCAAAAAATAGACACACTACCAGGCACTGGCCGTGAAGCAGAGCCAGGTTTTAATGTGAGTGTGCATTACACTGGCTGGTTGTATGACGAAGCAGCAGAGGGCCATAAGGGCAAAAAATTTGACAGTAGTGTCGATAGAAAGCAACCGTTTGATTTTGCATTAGGTGCAGGTCAAGTGATTCAAGGCTGGGATGAAGGTTTTGCAGGCATGAAAATAGGCGGCAAACGTACACTGATTATTCCACCAGAAATGGGCTATGGCGCACGCGGTGCCGGTGGTGTCATTCCACCAAATGCGACATTGATTTTTGACGTGGAGCTGCTGGACGTCAAATAATGAAAGTAAATATTAAATGGATAGACGGCGTTAGTTTCGTTGGAGAATCTGAAACTGGTCACGCCGTGGTATTGGATGGTGCGCCAGAAAACGGCGGTCGCAATATTGGTATGCGGCCGATGGAGATGCTGCTGATTGGCATGGGCGGTTGCACTTCATTTGATGTGGTGCTAATTTTGAAAAAAGCACGTCAGCCGATTGTGGATTGCGTGGCAGAGATTGAAGCGCAACGTGCGGATGAAATCCCTAAGGTGTTTACTAAAATTCATGTGCATTTTGTAATCACCGGCGATAATTTAAATGCTATGCAAGTGGAGCGTGCGGTTAAGTTGTCAGCAGAAAAATACTGCTCGGCCAGTATTATGCTTGGTAAAAGCGTAGAAATTACGCATAGCTTTGAGATTAGGCCTGTTTCACATGCAGATGCTACTTAAAATTAATGACTTAACAAGTCACCGTAAAACTATTGGCATGCGGTCTAAAGGACGTCCTTAAATGACTAAATTAACCAAACCAAATGGTATGCTCGGAATACGCCATGTGGCGCTATTTGTAAAAGAGTTAGATATCGCGATAGATTTTTACACGCGTATCATGGGCATGCGCATTGAATGGCAGCCTGATGCTGATAATGTTTACTTAACCAACGAAGGCGATGTATTTGCGTTGCATCGAGTAGATTACGCGCCTCAAGCGCAGCAGCGTCTAGATCATATTGGGTTCGTGCTAAAAACATCAGAAGATGTAGATAACTGGTACGCCTATTTTGTGAATTGTGGCGTAAAGATAACCGAATCACCTAAAACGCACCGAGATGGATCACATGGCTTTTATTGTTTAGACGCGGTGGGGCACTTGTTAGAGATTATTTATCATCCACCGATTTCGGCACTTATTTCAAATAAGTCGCCCTAGTGTGTGATTACTTTCATGGTTAATGGCGCTTCATTTTCTAGCACGTTAATTAACCTATCTACATTAGGGTGTTTTCCGGGGCAGTTTTCTGCATCTTCAGTATGCTCAGCATACAACGCCAAGCCTTCAACTGCTGCGTCTAGCGTAATGCCACCATACATTTTATATAGGTGGTAAAACACCTTAACAGAGCCTTGACTGCCAGGTTTGTTTTCAATGCTACCTGCGAGCGTGCCATTTTCGAGGTAAAGCTCTATACGCTGCACCTCGTCGGCGCTATCAAGCGTTAGTAGCACATCACTAAATTTTTGCATATTTGTTTAAAACCTTAATATTAAAAGACTAGATGTAATAAGCTGTTTTTGTCATTATTTTAGAAGCAAGCTGCATGCCAAGCTTGACTGGTGCGGGTAACTCGCCACCACCAAGTTGTGTGGCTTCAGCCGCATGTGCCGCTTCATCTTGTTGCATCTGTTCAACAATTGTACGCGTTTTAATGTCAGTTTCATCCAACAGGTTTAAATGACTTTGCAGATGTGAAGCAACTTGCTTTTCGGTTTCAGCTAAAAAGCCCAAGTTCCATTTATCACCAAGTGCACCAGCTACTGCACCTAGGGTAAAACTTCCTGCGTACCAAAGCGGATTCAACATACTTTTACGTCCGCCCAGCTCGTTGATGCGTGCCTCGCACCAAGCAAGGTGATCGGTTTCTTCATCTGCTGCGTGTTGTAATGCGCTTACTATATGTGGACTTTTGCTGGTGAGCGCTTGCCCACTGTAAAGTGCTTGTGCACACACTTCGCCTACGTGGTTGATGCGCATCAGTGCCGCTGCGTGTTGCCTGCTTTGGTCATTCAGTGCTGGCTCATCAATACTTGCGTCTGGGCGCGGTCTGGCGGCAGTGCAAGTTGCGAAAATGGTACGCAATCCTGTGTCAAAAGTGTTAATTAGTTGGTCAATATTCATCTAGTTAGTTTAATCCAAATTTACCAGCATTTGTGTGGTTTTGTGTGAGGCTTTGTGCATCAATGGGTACAAAAAAGCCCGCATATTTTGTTAGCAGGCTTTTTAATTGAAACTTAATTCTACTTTAAAAATTATTTTGTAGCGGGTTTTACTTCAACTGGTTTTGCTATTGCTACTTTAGGCTCTGGCAATTTTTGCACTGGCAAGCCTTTGAGCACATTCATGGCTTGCACAAATTGAAAGTCATCTTTGCTGGCAGGCTCAATCGGGCCTTGTGGTTCAGCAAATTGTTTCTCGTTTAATTTGGCTTTAGCCGCTGCTTCTTTGGCTGCGTCTTTCACTCTAGCAGCCTCGGCCGCTTCCGCCGCATCTTTAGGGTTAGATAAATGCTTGGCTAAATCTGCTTCGTGTAGGTTGTTAGATTGGTCAGAGCCGTCTTCCACAATAATGTCTGGTACGATGCCTTTGGCTTGAATCGAACGACCATTTGGCGTGAAGTAGCGTGCTGTGGTGAGCTTGATTGCGCTGCCATTATTCATCGGCAATATCGTTTGAACAGAGCCTTTGCCAAAACTTTGTACGCCCAAAATCGTTGCACGTTTATGGTCTTGCAGCGCACCTGCTACGATTTCTGATGCTGATGCTGAACCTGAATTTACTAAAACCACCATCGGCGTTTTTTTGTAAGATTCAGGCACGTTTTTAAGATAATCGCTTTTGCCTCTTCTTGCGTAATCTAATGGGTTGGCACTTAAACGCATTTTAGAGTCTTGTATACGACCTTCGGTATACACCACCAAATCATTTTTTGGTAAAAAGGCTGCTGATACGCCAACTGCCGCATCTAACAAGCCGCCTGGGTTGTTGCGCATATCAAGTACCAAGCCTTTAAACGGGCCTTTGTTTTGCGCCTCTAGTGAAACTAAAGCTTTAGCTAAATCTTCACCAGTGTGGTCTTGAAACTGTGTGATGCGCACATAGGCATAATCTTTTTCGATGTATTTATTTTTAACACTCTGTGTTTTAATAATGGCACGCACAAGGCTAAAAGTAAGTGGTTTAGCCTCGCCTTTGCGCAATACTGTTAGCACAATAGGCGTATCTGGTTTGCCGCGCATTTTCTTTACGGCGTCGTTCAGTGTTAAGCCACGCACTTGTGTGTCGTCAAGTTTGCTAATCAAATCACCACTTTTAAGGCCAGCTTTATAGGCTGGGCTGTCTTCAATCGGCGTCACTACTTTGACTAGGCCTTCTTCCATCGCTACCTCAATACCCAAGCCACCAAATTCGCCTTGAGTGCCAGCTTGCAAGTCTTTGTAAGCATCGGCATCCATGAAGGTTGAGTGTGGGTCTAAGCCAGACAGCATGCCAGTCAAAGCTTCGTTAATCAGTTTTTTATCTTCTACAGACTCAACATAATCACTTTTAACTTTGCCAAACACCTCAGCAAACACTCGTAAATCATCAATTGGTAATTGTGAAGCAGTGACTTTTTCGGCCAGTGCAGAAAAGTTAAGGCTAATTAAAACGCCTATCATCACGCCAGAGCCGATAAGACCAAATTTTTGAAAAGTAGACCGCATGCACACCCTTTAACTTAAAAATAATTAATATCACTATGCTTAACGCATGACTAACGTTAAGAGCTTACAATAAGATAATAGGTTCATTTTGCACTTTTTCAAGGCGTTTGAATAGTCAAAAGGCGGAAAACGACAAATGCGAAACATTCACCATAACATTTGGGAAGAACATGCTTAAACATCAAGTTGAGATTGAATATTGCACCCAGTGCAGATGGCTATTACGCGCTACTTGGCTGGCGCAAGAGCTATTAACCACTTTCGAGGCGGACTTGGCCGGTGTGAATTTGATGCCAGGCACAGGCGGTGTGCTAGAGGTGCGGCTGAACGGTGTACTGCTGTTTAGTCGTAAGCAGGCAGGGCGTTTTCCGGAGTCTAAAGAGTTAAAACAGCTGATACGCGATGTGATTTCACCAGAGCGCGATCTGGGGCATAGCGACAAGCAGGTTCATAGCGATAAATAAGTCAGACAGTAACAGCTAACTCTAAATGTATTTGCGACTGACAATGCGAACTATTTGCAGTTCTGCTAGCCAGTTTTTTTTGCGATACACTGCGTTTTGCTGAGTTGATAGGTAATCTCAATAAATCACCTTAAAGTACTCAAATTTGTATGTAAAAAATGGAGAAAGAAATGGCTTCAGATCACGCTGTAGATACCCCGGTTACCAAAGCATTAAATACAATCTTAGAGCTCGAACTTGCTGGGGTGGTGCGCTATACGCATTACGCGCTGATGGTGTTTGGCTACAATCGTATACCAATCGTTTCTTGGCTGCGTGGACAAGCGGCCGAATCACTTGCGCACGCTGATAAAGCGGGTGAGTTGATTACGCATTTGGGCGGGCATCCTTCATTGTCTATTGGCCCGTTGCTAGAAACGCATAATCACGATATTGGTGATATTTTACGTGAATCAATGGCGCACGAAAAACTAGCATTAAACGCTTATAAAGCCTTATTAAAACTGGTTGAGGGCGATTCTGTGATGTTAGAAGAATATGCGCGTGAGATGATTTATCTAGAAGAATTGCATTCTGGTGAAGTAGATAAAATGCTACGTAAGCCCGGTGATTTGGCCAAGTTTCACGAATAACAAGTTTGACGAGTAAATATTAATGCCATGCAAGCCAATATCCATGAGGCTTGCATGGCATTGTTTTTATTAAGGCTATAGATTGTTTTTATTGACTGGTTTCTGCTTCTTTATCTAGCCGTTGCGCACCATTAAAACGGCTAGACCAGTAGCCAGCCTGCATATTTTCTACACGTACCACCTTACCAGAGCTAGGTGCATGAATAAATTTGTTATCGCCAATATAAATACCCACATGTGAAAACGCACTTTTTAGCGTATTAAAAAATACCAAATCACCCGGCTGCAATTCATCTTTTTTAACGGTTTTGCCCAGCTGACTAATCGCACGCGCTGTAGGCGGCAAGGTTAAGTTCGCTGCGTTGTGAAAGACATAGCGCACAAAACCACTACAATCAAAGCCAGTTTCAGGGCTATTACCACCAAATTTGTATTTAATGCCAGTTAGGCTAAGCGCATTAATAATCACCTCTTGCGCTTTGGCTTTCCAGCCTGATACTGCATCTTGCGCAGCAGGAATTTCAGTAAGACCATCCGCGCTGTAAAGCACCACGCCTTCCGCGTTTTCAGTGAGTACTTCATCCGCCATGGCTGGCGCGCAAAGGCTAAGGCTGCATATAAAAGTGTAGATAAGAAATTTCATTGGAGATAATTGTAGGCTAAAAATAAAAAACCTACTTTAAAAAATTAAGTAGTGACGCTTAAAAATAAAGTAGGCTTGAAGGTTGTCAATTTATTGTTTTGCCATTGCGTTTTTAATTAAGCCGACTATGGCTAATAATACGCCGCCACCTACACCACCACCCGCCACTTGCGTGATAATTGAGGCAATGTCCATACTGCCAGCCGCTTCAGCACCGCCCACGCCTAACATGCTAAGTAACTGACCACCCAAGCCGCCGCCTAAAATACCGACAACTGAATTAAGCACTGGGCCTAGACTAGCATTTTTCATTAAACTGCCAGCCACATTGCCGCCAACAGCACCGCTTATTAACTGAATTATTAAACCTAAATCCATACATCCTCCCTAAAGTAATGACAGAATTAAATGTTTACAGCACACCTAGGCTAACAATAACCAGTGCTTAACGCAATAGTTTTTAACTTGCAGCACAATCACTTAGCGTATTCATGGGATAATTTGGCTATGGCAGAAACCTCCACACTTCCCCAAATTTTTAAAGCAAATGGCGCACTGGCCGATGCGATACAAGGCTTTAGCGAACGCAAAGAGCAGCTAGAAATGGCACTGGCAATTGAGGATGCCATTAAAAATAATATGCAGCTGATTGCAGAGGCGGGAACTGGCACTGGCAAAACTTTTGCCTATTTGGTGCCAGCGCTGCTGTCTGGAGGCAAGGTGATTATTTCTACTGGTACCAAAACCCTGCAAGATCAGCTGTTTAACCGTGACCTGCCAAACGTTAGGGACGCGTTAAGGGTGCCAGTCACGGTAGCCATGCTAAAAGGTCGCGCCAATTATGTGTGCCATTATCATTTAGAAGCTGCCGCGCAAAGTGGCCGCTTTGCTTCGCGCGAAGACGCAAAGTATGTACATTTGATTAAAAACTTTGCTGAAAATAGCAAAACGGGCGACAAAGCTGAACTCACCGATGTGCCAGAAAATGCGACCATCTGGATGAACGTCACCAGCACACGCGATAATTGCTTGGGCCAAGATTGCAACTATTACAAAGAATGTTTTGTGATGGAGGCGCGTAAAAAAGCGCTGGCGGCGGATGTGATTGTGGTTAACCATCACCTGTTTTTTGCTGATGTCATGCTGCGCGACGAAGGCGTGGCTGAGCTGTTGCCTTCTGCTAACACGGTAATTTTTGATGAAGCACACCAATTACCTGAAGTGGCAGGGCTATTCTTTGGTGAGGATATTTCTACAAGCCAACTCGTTGAACTGTGCCGTGACAGCACTACAGCGCATCTCACCTTGGCGAAAGATTGCGTTGCGCTGGGTGAAAGCATTCCTAAATTAGAAAAAGCCTGTAAAGATTTCAGGCTAGTGTTCCAATACGAAGGCTCAAGATTACCTGTTAATAAAGCACTAGCGTTAAAAAATTTCGAATCTGCGTTTGCAGATATGCAAAGCATGCTCAAGGCCTTAAATGCGGTGCTAGAAAGCCAGGCCGCGCGTGACCCAATGTTAGAAAAATGTTGGCAACGTGGCGAAGAGCTTAATCTGCAACTTACGCGTTGGCTTAAGGCCGAAAATGCCAATTTAGTGCGATGGGTAGAGGTGTTTACGCAAAGTGTGCAATTGCACGCCACGCCGCTGAGTGTGGCTGATGGCTTTAGTAAACAGCTCAACGCGCAGCCACGTGCCTGGATTTTTACCTCGGCCACATTAGCGGTAAAAAGCGATTTCAGTCACTACCAAGCACAAATGGGCTTAACCAATGCTGCAACTGGTTATTGGCAAAGCCCATTTGATTATGGCCTGCAAGCCTTGCTGTATGCGCCTGCTGGCATGCCAGATCCTAACTCATCGGGCTATACTGCTGCTGTTGCTGCTGTGAGCTTGCCCGTGATACAAGCCAGCCGTGGCCGTGCGTTTGTGCTGTGCACTAGTTTGCGTGCCATGCGCGAAGTGCATGCGCTGTTAAAAGATGCGTTTGGCGAAAATGGCATGGAGTATCCATTATTACTGCAAGGCGAAAGCACGCGCACCGAATTATTAGACCGCTTTCGTGCGCATGGCAACGCTGTGCTGGTGGGCAGCCAAAGCTTTTGGGAAGGCGTCGATGTACGCGGCGAAGCATTATCAGTAGTGATTATCGACAAGCTGCCATTCGCTCCGCCCGATGACCCCGTACTGTCTGCGCGTATTGATAAATTGACGGCAGATGGCAAAAATGCCTTTATGGAATATCAATTGCCTTACTCTGTCATCACGCTCAAGCAAGGCGCAGGGCGCTTAATCCGCGATGAAACCGATAGGGGCGTGCTAGTGATTTGTGACCCGCGTCTTATCACCAAACCTTATGGCAAACGCATTTGGCAAAGCCTGCCGCCGTTTAAGCGCACTAAGCAGTTGGCGGATGTGGAGGCGTTTTTTGGAGCCCAGTAATAATAGGCTCCAATCAACGACCTAGAACCCACCTTTCTTATAATCATGTGCAGCAAGAGGATGGTGAACGACCCTTTCCTGCGCTATTACCTCGTCGGGGAGAGGTAGGCCTAATACCGCCCGTTTGAGTGCAAGCTTAGTAGCCTCATAATTCCAGTCCTGAATTTTGGTGTTGTCTTCAGCATCCCAGTGAATGAAAACGCCGACACAAATGAATATGTCATTCGCTTCTTCAATCGGGATTACACCCTCTCTTACGCTATCCGCAACCGCAGCAGCAACGCCGCATTGTGCAGGCCCGAACATCTGTACGGCCTGCTTCACATTTTTAATATCCACTTTATTGAACATAACTGTAGGCGGTTTGGTCATGAGGTTAGGCGCAACTACAGAAAGTAATGCATTGTCGCCCCGTTTCTGATTAGTTAAGGCAATACAGAAGGCAGTCTCAGCGCCACTGCCGCGTGGACCAATAATGAGGTCAATATGAGCAACTTCATTGCCTTCACCTACCAAAGCTTCTCCAACAAGTACTTTGTTAATTTTGCTTGTGTTCATGATGTTTTTACCTTTCTGGTTTTGATTAGGTATGAGTGACCATTGAGGAAAAGTGTGCGTCTTTATACGTCTCAACTTGATTGCAGAATCCATAAAGAATTCGATATTTAATTTGCTGTAAAGTTCTTAATTACCGACACTTACTGGTGTGAAAAACATTGCTAAAAGAATATGGAATAATCGTCAAAATACGCTTTTATTGTATAGTGCCGGAATGCTAATCATCATCCCCGAGGGCGAATACGAACTCACCGCTATCCGCGCGCAAGGGGCGGGTGGGCAAAATGTGAATAAAGTGTCTTCAGCCATTCATTTGCGTTTTGATATTTATGCATCATCGTTAAGCGACTGGTTGAAAGCGCGCTTAATGAATAGTAAAGATAACCGCATTACGGATGAAGGCATATTAATACTCAAAGCCCAGCAGTATCGCACGCAAGAAGCGAATAAAAAAGATGCGATTAAGCGCTTGCATGAGATTGTAAATGCCGCAAACCAAGTAAAGCCGATGCGTTACGCCACCAAACCGAGTTATGGTTCTAAACAAAGGCGATTGGAAGGTAAGACAATACGTAAGCAAGTGAAACAATTGCGCGGTAAAATATCGTCCGAATGAATTTATTAAGTTTAGATACCTCAACCGAGTTTTTATCGCTGGCTATTCAGGCTGGCGATAATCTTTTTACGCACCACCAGCATGTGGGCAACGCTTCATCTGAGTTGATTTTGCCGCAAATTCAGGCATTGTTAGATGCTGCAAATATGCAACTAAAAGATTTACACGGTATTGCTTTTGGCGCTGGTCCAGGCGCATTTACCGGTGTACGCATCGCCTGTGGTGTGGCGCAGGGCTTGGGTTTCGGTGCCAATATTCCTGTGGTGGGTGTTAATACCTTATTAGCGGTTGCGCAGGCTAGCGGTGCTGATAAAGTGATTGTTTGCCTAGATGCACGCATGGGTGAGATTTACCATGCTACTTTTGAAAAAGCTAATACCAGGGATAAACATGAAAATGAATGGCATGAAATATCCGAGACCAAAGTATGCAAGCCAGAAGCCGCACCAATATTGGCTGTTGGAGCATCGAAAATAAACATATTAGAAAAGCAGTGGGTGGGGGCTGGTAGCGGCTGGGCGGTATATGGTGAAATATTAAGTAGCATTTATGCGAAAAACTTAATTAAAACCAATGCTTATATCACACCAACGGCGGAAGCAATTCTGCAATTGGCTCGCCCCATTTTTGCCGCAGGTGAGGCCATGCCTGCCAGCGAAGCTTCGCCGATTTATATTCGCAATCGTGTAGCGCTGACCACGCTACAACGTGAGGCAGGGCAACGCTTATGAGTGCGCAGTTACAGCCTAATTTAAGTTTACGACCTATGCAAATCTGCGATTTAGATGCGATTATGCAAATCGAGCCGAGCATCTACAGCCATCCATGGACGCGCGGCAATTTTAGCGATTCACTGAATAGCGGCTATAGCGCTTGGATTTTGGAAGATAAAGACGAAATGATAGGTTATGCCTTAATGATGATGGTGATGGATGAGGCGCATTTACTCAATTTAAGTATCGCTAAAGCCCATCAAAAAAAAGGTTTGGGCCGTTATTTATTGGAGCATATGTTAAAAATTGCCAAAAGCCACAAAGCCGCTAATATGTTTTTAGAAGTGCGGCCCAGCAACATTTCTGCCATTGCGCTTTACGAGAATATGGGCTTTTGCGAGATGGCGGTGCGGCGCGGTTACTATCCGGCAAAAGTGGGTAGAGAGGATGCAGTTTTAATGGGGTTGGCCTTGTGAAAGTGCCTTGCATGATGAGATTATCGCTTTGATGAATAGAGATGACGTGCTGCGTGAACTAGAACTGTTGCCAGTGTGGAAGCTGCGTAAGCCAGTTGAAGCGGTGTTAACGCAACAAGTAGATGTTGAAAAATTAGAAGCTGCACAACTAGCAATTGTAGCCACTGAAGAGCCTGCTCTTGAAAAACCTGCCATTGAAAAACCGAGTAGCGCGGTAGCAATTCAGTACGAAATCACCATGACTCAAGATAAGCAGTGGGCATTTATATGTGAAATTAACCTGTCTGCAGGCCGCGTGGATATTGCCTCCCAGAGCACCTTATTCAACAATATTTTGCATGCTTTATGCATTGAAAAACCCAGTAAAATGCAGGTGGCAAGCATTGCAGATGTTAACGCGAGAATGACTGATATTAAAATCATGGCGGCGATGGGCGAATCGGTAGCGCAAGCGCTGTTAAATACGCAGAAGCCACTAGAAACTTTACGTGGCAAGTTGCATGCCATTGGTCACGCGCAATTAGTTGCCAGTTGCGACCTTGCGCACTTGTTAAATAATCCTCTTGATAAAGCTAAAGTCTGGCAGGATTTATGTTTGGCGCGCAGCTATTTACAAGGCTTGCATGTGCAAGATTAATCCCCATATACTTATGCATAATATGTTTAAATTAAGGAAAGCATGATGAAAACTTGGATGAAATTATTTGCAGTTGCCAGCTTGGCGTTTGCCCTGACCGGTTGTGGTTATAACACCTTTCAAAGCTTGGATGAAGAAGCTAAAGCCAGTTGGTCTGAAGTGTTAAACCAATACCAACGCCGGGCTGATTTGGTGCCGAATTTGGTGGAAACGGTAAAAGGCTATGCCGCGCACGAACAAGAAGTGCTGACCGATGTGGCCAATGCGCGCAGTAAAGTGGGCAGCATGCAAGTGACTCCGGAGTTGTTAAACGACCCAGAAGCGTTTGCTAAATTTCAAGCAGCTCAAGGCCAGCTAACAGGTGCGTTATCGCGCTTAATGGCGGTAGCAGAAAATTACCCAAACTTGAAAGCTGACCAAGGGTTTAGAGACTTGCAGGCACAGTTAGAAGGTACCGAGAACCGTGTCACGGTGGCGCGTAATCGCTATATTGAAACCATTAAAAATTACAATATTGCTATTCGCAGCTTCCCGAATAATCTAACGGCGATGATGTTTGGCTACAACACCAAACCGACCTTTACGGTAGAAAACGAAAAAGCGATTTCGAGCGCGCCTAAAGTCGAGTTTGGTGATAAAAAATAAGCTAGACATAGTTTAGCTCACGGCTTAACTCGTGTTTTCAAAACTCAAAGCTGGTTTATTTGCGCTTTGCACGATGCTGTTAATGGCGTCGTGTTTCGCGCATGCAGAACTGGCGGCAATCCCCGAACTTTCTAGCCGTGTCACTGATTTAACCCAAACCTTAACCGCAGCCGAGCAAGCGCAACTAGAGCAAAAATTAGCCGCATTTGAAGCCAAAAAAGGCAGTCAAATTGCGCTGCTGATTGTGCCAACCACACAACCCGAAGACATTGCGCAATATGCCATCCGCGTGGTTGAAAAATGGAAAATTGGTCGTGAAAAGGTAGATGATGGCCTGCTATTACTCGTCGCAAAAGACGACCGTAAATTGCGTATCGAAGTGGGTTACGGCTTGGAAGGTGCGGTGCCAGATTTATACGCCAAGCGCATTATCAGTGAAATCATTAGTCCAAAATTTAAGCAAGGCGATTATTACGGCGGCTTGGATACAGGGCTGAATAGCTTGATTGGCTTGGTGGATGGCGAAGCATTGCCAGCGCCTAACAGCGCGAAACCTAACGGCATGGACATCATGGATATGCTGCCCATATTACTGTTTGGCGGTTTGGTGACAGGGCTATTTTTGCGCAGTATGTTCGGCACTTTTTTTGGTAGCGCACTCAATGGCGGCTTAGTGGGTGGCATCGTCACCTTGTTGGGCGTAGCCTTGGGTGGTGCTGCGATATTGGGGGTCATTGCATTTTTTATTACCATGATGCTAGGTGGGCGCGGCATGAATGGTTACAGCGGCGGCATACCAACAGGCGGCGGTTATGGCGGCGGCGGTTGGTCTGGCGGTGGTTCTAGCAGTTGGGGTGGCGGTGGCGGCGATTTTGGCGGTGGCGGAGCCTCTGGTGATTGGTAATAGAGAGAATTGGTCATGAAAAGAACGCATCCTGTCATTCGATTTATGAAGCATATGTTTAGCCATCCTTGGCAAGTGCAGCGTCATTTTTCGGCAGAAGCACTACGCACCATTGAAAAAGCCATTTCAGCCAGTGAAAAAAATCACGCGGGTGAGATTCGCTTTGTGGTGGAGGCAGGATTGCATCCCTACGAAATTTTGTGCAAAAAAACACCCAAAAAGCGCGCCATTGAGCTATTTGGAAGGCTGAATATTTGGGATACAGAACACAATAATGGCGTGCTGATTTACTTGCTACTGGCTGATCGCGATGTAGAAGTAGTGGCAGACCGCGGCATAGATCAGCATATAGGCCATGATGGCTGGGAAGCAATTTGCCATGAGATGGAAGGGCTGTTTAGAAAAGGTCAATTTGAAGCTGGCGTGTTACAAGGAATAGCCCGCATCAGCGAAGTGCTACAGCAACATTACCCGCAAACAGGTATTAGTAAAAATGAAGTCTCCAATAAACCGCTTGTTATGTAACAGACCAAAGTATCACAGTGCAGGCCTGTCGACCCCATGGATATTGGTCTGCAGCCTAGCATTTTTTTCTCCAATATTTGCCTATGCCGAATTAAGTGATATTTCACGTATTTTTCGCCAAACCCCAAGCTTAAATCAATTCGAAGTTTGCCAAGGCGGCGGTTGCGCAGAGATTTCAAAAACATCGCTCACCGAATTAGAATGGAATGCTGTATCGCGCATTTTTAATGTGCCGACTAAAGGCGCGCAAGAAAAAAATGAAGTCCTCGAGCGCCAAAAAATTGCACAAGCAATTGGCTTGTTAGAAGATTTGGTTGGCAATAAAATTGGGACTACTGGCGATTTGGCAGGGACATTTTTTAATGGCAGTTTAAGGGGTCAGCAAGATTGCAATGACGAAGCGATTAATACTACGACTTATATGCGGCTGTTGAAAAACAACGGCTACATAACGCTGCACGAGATAGAAGATACACGCACGCGCAACTTCTTTTTCACTGGTTGGCCGCACACTACTGCGGTGATACGTGAAATCAAAACGGGCGAAAGATATGCAGTAGATAGCTGGTTCTACGATAATGGCCATGCTGCGACGATTGTCACTTTTAAGCAATGGAAAGCCAATTTTCAGCCAGATGATAGTCCGATTGGCAAGACGAGAAGCGCCCAAACAAAATAGCGTTACTGACTTCAAGTCGGTTTCGCGATAAAATTCGTTTTTTTATTCTGTAGTCCTCAACATGCGCGCCTCACAATTTTTTATTGCCACCCAAAAAGAAGCACCAACAGATGCCGAGCTGATTTCGCATAAGCTGATGATCCGCGCTGGACTTATTAAGCGTTTGGGTTCTGGCTTGTATACCTGGATGCCGCTGGGATTACGCGTGTTGCGCAAGGTGGAGAATATCGTGCGCGATGAGATGAATAAAGCGGGGGCTTTAGAATTGCTGATGCCCGCCGTACAACCCAAAGAGCTTTGGGATGAGACGGGTCGGTGGGCAGTGTTTGGTCCACAAATGTTGAAGATTAAAGACCGCCACGAACGCGATTTTTGTTTTGGCCCCACCCATGAAGAGGTGATTACCGACATCGTGCGACGCGAGATTAATAGCTATAAGCAATTACCGCTTAATTTGTACCAAATCCAAACCAAGTTCCGTGACGAGATACGTCCGCGTTTTGGTGTGATGCGTGCGCGTGAATTTATGATGAAGGATGCCTATTCATTTCACACCAGTTTTGAAAGTTTAGAAAAAACCTACGCACAGATGCATC
>JAABQZ010000050.1 GCA_011391175.1 Methylophilaceae bacterium
AGCGTGGCTATAGTAAAGATGTGCTGACTTATCGTGGACTCACCATTGCACTCATTATAGGTATTGTTATTGGCTATATTATTGCGCAATATATCTAATCACATCAGCAAGTTGGGTGACTACCTGCCGGCTGTTTTCTTTTTTGCTGGCTTTATTTGGGATGCGCTGACGATTGGTCGTAATGTCTCTGCTTCTGATTTAATCATTTTTGCAGGCTATTTATTGGGTGCGGGCTTGATTCTTTTTGTTACCAGCCGCCCAAGCTTTATCTTAGCCGATGAAGCCAAGCTGCCTTCACGCTTATACGCAATCATCACTTCCCGCTGGCCATATTTTTTGCTGCAATTTTTATTTGGCAGCCTGTTAAGCGCACTTTTTATCTTGTATTTTAAAAGTTCTAGCCACTGGTTGGCTTGGTTAATGTCTTTGTTGCTAGCTAGTCTGCTGGTAGCGAATGAGTTTCTAGAAGACCAATACAGGCGCTTTACCGTGAGTTGGGCACAGTTTGGCTTATGCGCTATGTTGCTTTTCAACTTTGCCTTGCCATTTTTGTTGGGCAGTGTACTTAGTATTTGGTTTTACTTAAGCACGCTATTAGGCGTCATGCTGGCTTATTTGCTATACAGAAAAACGCCGAATCACTTAGGTAGTATTTGGCCTGTTTCGGTAATTGCTGGCTTGCTCATGCTGGCTTATGCAGTAGATATGATTCCGCCAGTGCCACTGGTCAAGCGTGATATTGCCATGGCTTATGCAATCGAAAAAGTGGATGGGCATTATCAGTTAAGTCAGCAACAATCGCCTTGGTGGGTGTTTTGGCGTAAAACCAGTAATGATTTGGAGGTGCAAAGCGGGGAACGTATTTATTGTTTCTCAACCATTTTTGCGCCAGCTGGCTTAAAAACCAAATTGTTCCATGATTGGCAACTGCATACCAAACAAGGCTGGGTTCTACAATCGCGTGCAAGTTTTACCGTGAGTGGAGGCCGTTATAATGGCTTTAGAGGCTATACCTACAAAAGCAATCCAGTTGCTGGTGATTGGCGTGTGGTGATTAAAACTGAAAACGAAAAAACCATTGCCGTTCACAATTTTTCAGTGAAACTGAGTGCCACAAACCCACCAACCGTTTTGCGACTATATTAATACATGAATAGATTTTAATGCTTCACATCACTGTGCGCCATTAACTTGTCAATATAGGCGATGGCCACTGCAGATAATACAAATGTGATGTGGATAATTGTTTGCCAAATCAACACTTTATCCGTTAAATTTTCTGCATTAATAAATGTTTTAAGTAGGTGAATCGATGAAATGCCGATAATGGCTGTCGCTAGTTTTACTTTAAGCAAATTAGCATTTACGTGAGAAAGCCAATCTGGTTCATCCGGGTGACCGGCTAAATTTAGGCGCGATACAAATGTTTCGTAACCGCCAACAATCACCATAATCAGCAAGTTAGAAATCATCACTACATCAATTAAACCCAATACAATCAACATGATATCTGCTTCAACAAGATGAGATGCTTTTTGCACTAAGTGCATTAACTCAACACCAAAGAAAAACACGTAAACGGCTTGGGCGATAATTAAGCCCAAATAAAGCGGTAATTGTAACCAGCGGCTACCAAATAAAATATTGGTCATCAGGCTACTTTGGCGGTAATCGTTTTTGCTAGGTTTTTGCACGGAACTCATCTTTGTATTAGCTTTCTATTGATATTTTAACTGCACTATTTTAACTGATATTTATGTTTTAACTTATGTTGTGTGACAGTGTAAAGTTCGCATTGTCATCTATTGCTAGCGTATCGCACAAAATAGGCATCGTGCTTTCAAGTACTTTCGGCAACGTCCATGGTGGGTTGATAATCATCATGCCACTGCCAAACATACCAAAACCATCCGCATTCGGCGCTTCAATGCTCAGGCTTACATTAAGCCAATTATTGGGTTGAAGCTTTTTCAAGGCATCAACCATGGCGAGCGGCTCTGGGCGTTGCAATAGCGGATACCAAACTAAATATGTGCCTGTGGAAAAGCGACTCAGGCTGTCCTTAATACAATCCACCACACGCCCGTAGTCGTCTTTCAGTTCGTAAGGTGGGTCTATCAGCACTAAACCCCGCTTTGTTGGTGGCGGAAGACAGGCTTTAATGCCGACAAAACCATCCTGCTGGGCAATTTTGCTTTGTCTGGTTTTGCCAGTAAAGCTTTCTATCAATAATTTGCAATCACTAGGATGTAACTCAAACAGACGCAACTTGTCGTTGTCGCGCAAAAACGATTCTGCAATTTTGGGTGAACCTGGGTAAAACATTAATGCATTGTCTTCATTGTATTTTTTTACTGTCTTTACAAAAAACTCTAGCGCTCCTGGTAAATTTTTCGTCATCAGCAGTCTAGCAATACCGTTTTCAAATTCGGCATTCTTTTGCGAAAACTCACTTTTTAATGCATACATTCCTGCGCCTGCATGCGTATCAATCACCCAATATGGCTTGTCTTTTTGGTTGAAATAATCCAATACCAAACTGAAAACATAGTGCTTCAGAACATCGGCGTGGTTGCCAGCATGGAAAGCATGGCGATAACTTAACATAGTGGTAAACAGGTGAGCATACTGTATTATAGCCCAGCCGCTTTGCCTTCAGGTGTTGTGGCGTTGGTCTTAATAAGTGTTTGTTTAATTAAAATGGAGCATAAATGAAAAATAAAATAGCCTTTTTACTTACCTTATCTTTTTTGGGTGCTGCACCTTTTTCACTCGCCGAAGAAAAAATGAAACTAGACACTGACGGTGACGGCAGAGTGAGTTATGACGAATATCGTGCTTCTAAGGAAGCCGCCCATGCACGTCAATTTAAAAAGATGGATAGTAATGGTGACGGTTTTATTGATGCTGCAGAAAAGCAAGCACAAAAAGATAAAATGCTTGCTATGCGCGAGAGGCGCAAACAAAAGACCGAATAAAACACAACCCAATAAGCTAGGACACAACAAGTTAAGACGCATTAAAAATGGACTTGTCTAAAAAAGCACGCATTAGCGTGCTTTTTAATTGTTTTTATGCCCGCTAACCGCTAGCATCAAGGGTATGAATGAATCACATCAACCTGCGCATGAGGCTAGGGCGAGCAAGACCTACGCAATCCCCTTTTTATTGATTTTAATCTTTGCCGTCATCGAGCTGCTGGGCGGCATCTACACGCAGTCACTCGCTTTATTTAGCGATGCTTGGCACATGTTTTCAGATGTGTTTGCGCTAGGTTTAGCTTGGTTTGCTGCACACTTATCGGCCAAGCCTGGCACACACAAACACGCCAATGGCCAAAGTCATGCCGAGATTGCAGCCGCTGCTGTAAATGCAATCCTGATGTTAGTGGTGGTGGCATATATTATTTTTGAGGCCTTACACAGGTTTAAAAATCCTCACAATATTTCAGGTGGTTATGTCATGCTTATTGCTTTTATCGGGTTGCTGGTGAATTTGATAGTAGCAAAAATGTTGCATGGTGGTGGTGACCATGGGCATACGAAAAGTGAGCACGGACATGGAAAATCTAGCACCCGAAACCATAATCGGCGCGCTGCTTATTTGCATGTCATGAGCGATTTGCTGGGCTCAGTGGCGGCACTGCTTGCTGGTACAGTTATTTATTTGACTAAATGGCAACAAATCGACCCACTATTATCTATTTTCATTTCAGCGCTCATTTTGTTTGTCACATTAAGGCTCATCAAAGATATTTGGTATGCTTACAATAATGGCTAATTTAACTTTTAAACATGACTAATTTAAATGCGAGAGAAAATAAAACGCTTGTAGCCCGCATGGGTATTTCCTCGCAGGCCATGCCTTTTAATGATTCATTTTTTAATCAACTAAACTTAAGGAGAAAATCATGCCATACGTCAACGTAAAACTCGCTGGAAGTATTACCAAACAACAGAAAAAGGAAATCGCCAAAGAAATTACCGAAACTTTGCAAAAGCATGCGCATAAACCACCTAGCTATACCTACATTGTGTTTGAAGAGGTGAAAATGGAAGATTGGGCGATAGGTGGAAGTTTGCTGGGGTGACAGAGTTTGTTCCACCTTCGCGATTCCCGCCTAAGCGGGAACGCATTTAATTAAAAACTAATAACAACTAGATTCCTTTTCAAGTAAGGAGCAACGGCTGTGTCGTTAAAATCTAGTGCTAAAATATCCAGATGTTTGACCCTAAGCCCATCTTAAAAATTCTGCCTAACCTGCCAGGTGTGTATCGCATGATGAATGCGGAAGAGGTGGTGATTTATGTGGGTAAAGCCAAGGATATTAAAAAGCGAGTTTCAAGCTATTTTAATAAGAACTTGGCGAGTCCTCGTACCAAGATGATGGTGTCGCAAATTGCTAAGATTGAGACAACCGTTACGCGTAGTGAGGCCGAGGCCTTGTTGCTTGAAAACAATCTCATCAAAAGCATCATGCCGCGTTATAACGTGTTGTTTCGTGACGATAAATCGTACCCTTACATTGCGCTTACTGGCGATGAATTCCCGCGTTTGGCATTTCACAGAGGCGCACAAAAAAAGCACAATCAGTATTTTGGCCCTTTCCCCAACTCAGTTGCAGTGCGTGAAAGTATTCAATTGATGCAAAAGGTGTTTAAGCTGCGTACTTGCGAAAACACCGTATTTGCCAACCGCTCACGCCCTTGTTTGCAGTATCAAATTGCGCGCTGTACTGCGCCTTGCGTAGGCTACATTTCACCTGATAATTACGCGCACGATGTGCATCACGCCGCGATGTTTTTAGCAGGTAAAACCAACGAAGTGCTGAATGCGCTAGGCGATAAGATGAATACGGCTGCGGCGAATCAGGAGTATGAGGCGGCGGTCGTTTTTCGCGACCGTATGCAGGCCTTGCGCCAAGTGCAAGCCAAGCAATTTGTGAGTGATTTTAGTGTGAATGATGCGGATGTAATTGCCTTGGCAAGCAACAAGGGCGGCTATTGTATTAACTTGGTGATGATACGTGGTGGCCGCCATTTGGGCGACAAAAGCTATTTTCCAAAAAACAGTCAAGACGCAGAATTTGCAGAAACCATAGAAGCTTTTTTAACACAGCATTATGTCGCCCAGAATACGCCTCCACTCATTGTGTGTGGAGTGGAGTTTGAAGCTAAAGACTTTGAGCAAGCACTAAGCGAGCAGGCGAGTAGAAAAGTGCGCATTCAAACCAACATCATTGGAGATAAAAAAGTTTGGCTAAAAATGGCACAAACCAATGCCGAGCTGGCGTTAACGCAGCAGCAGCAAACATCCAGCAACCAAGCAGCGCGCTTATTGGCGTTGCGCGAAGCGTTGCGCTTGCCCGACAATATTGAGCGTATGGAGTGCTTTGATATTAGCCACACCATGGGTGAGGCGACCGTGGCAAGTTGTGTGGTGTTCGACAAAGGGGATTTGCAGAATGGAGAATATCGGCGCTATAACATCACGGGTATAACGCCTGGCGATGACTATGCAGCCATGCGGGATGTGCTGACCAGACGTTATAAAAAAGTAGCAGCGGGTGAGGGTAAAAGGCCAGATTTGGTGTTTATCGACGGCGGAAAAGGTCAGCTTGGCGTGGCGATTGAGGTGATGCAAGAAGTGGGGCTGGAAGATATCTTGCTGATTGGCATTGCGAAGGGCGAAGACAGAAAGCCAGGTTTGGAATCGATGATTTTTAGTGACACAGGGGAAATGGTCAATTTGCCTACTGATAATATTGGCTTGCATTTACTGCAACAAATTCGCGATGAAGCACATCGTTTTGCCATTACTGGGCATCGTGCTAAACGTGCCAAAGCACGCATTACTTCCAGTTTAGAAGATATTGCGGGTGTGGGTGCCAAACGCCGCAAAGCACTGTTGACGCGCTTTGGTGGATTAGAGGGTATAAAAAGTGCTAGTATGGATGAAATTGCAGAAGTCGATGGCGTAAGCAAAAGTCTTGCGCAAACTATCTACGATGCATTGCATTAATAGTATTGAATTAATAACGAGACAACATGAACTGGAACGTCCCCAATATTTTAACCGTGCTGCGCATCGCACTTATCCCAGTGTTTGTCGGTATTTTTTATTTACCCAAAGCCGCGTTTGATAGCTTTGGGTTTCCATCGCATTGGGCTAACACTATGGCGGCCTCTATTTTCGCTATTGCTGCGTTTACCGATTGGTTAGATGGCTATTGGGCACGCAAATACAATCAATCCAGCAATTTTGGCGCATTTCTAGACCCAGTAGCAGATAAGCTGATGGTGGCAGCAGCACTCATTGTGCTGGTGGAGTTTGAACGTATTGGTGCCGTGATTGCCTTGATTATTATTGGCCGTGAAATTGCCATTAGTGCGTTACGGGAGTGGATGGCTGGTACGGGTGAGCGCAGCAGTGTGGCGGTTGCGCAAATGGGCAAGATTAAAACCGCTGCACAAATGCTGGCAATATTATTATTGCTCTATTATGACAGCTTTAGTTTAGGTGCTTTGGGCAGCTTCAATACTAAGCTTGTTGGGCAGGTGCTGATTATATTTGCAGCGTTTTTAACTTTGCTATCAATGGCTTATTATTTAAAAGCCGCTTGGCCGACGCTTAAAAAGACTATCAACTAAATTTTATAAAAATACCGCGCAACAAAAATTGTTTAAGAATAGTGTAAATAGCTGTGTTTCAGCCTTGACAGAAACCCAGAAATCGCTAAAATGCTCGCTTCTTAACGCGGGAATAGCTCAGCTGGTAGAGCGCAACCTTGCCAAGGTTGAGGTCGCGAGTTCGAGCCTCGTTTCCCGCTCCACATTTGTTTTAAATACAGGTGTTTTAAGCCACCAGTTTAAAACGTAATTTGAAATACAAAACGGCGAATGCAGTCATGCTTTCGCCGTTTTAGTTTCAGCATTGTGTATAATTATGTTGGTTGTAGTTTTACATGTACATGGCGCGATAGCAAAGCGGTTATGCCGCGGCCTGCAAAGCCGTTTAGGCCGGTTCGACTCCGGCTCGCGCCTCCACCCCATCAAACTCTATTGTTTTCCAAGCGCTGGTAAATATATTTTTTTACATTTTTGGTGCAAGAGCCTATGTGCAAACCTATGTACAATAGTACTATTGCTAAAAAATTGGTACATTACCTTAAAATGCTAACGATAATAGGCCGAACCAGTGTCCCTAGATGAGATTACCTTAACAGACTTGGCTGATTCGCCAGAGGGTGGATACGACACTCTGTTAGGTTGCTTGATGCTAGCTTGTCGGGCGAATCAGGTGGCAACAACGCAAGATGCACTCACTGCTGGCTTGCCACTGCGCCATGGGAAAATGACCCCAGCCCTATTTGCACGCGCTGCTGAGCGCGCCAATTTGGCTGTTACCACACACAAAAAGCCGCTCAATCAGATTCGTGCTGAAATATTGCCAGTTACCTTGCTGCTAAATAACGATGAGGCTTGTAAGCTGGCAAGGTTTGATAAAAAAACCAATACCGCCTATGTGATTTACCCGGAATTTGGTGATGCTGAAGTGGGCGTGCCCTTAATCGAACTGGCTAAACAATATGCGGGTTATTTTATTGTTGCTAAACCAAAGTATATCTTTGATAAGCGTACTCCGCCTGTAGGTTCCGTACGTTTAAAACACTGGTTTTGGGGTACATTAGCAGAAAATAAACGTATTTATCGTGATGTGATGCTGGCTGCTTTTTTGGTCAACATATTCGCCTTAGCGATGCCGCTTTTTACCATGAATGTATACGACCGCGTGGTGCCCAATCGCTCGATAGAAACTTTGTGGGTAATGGCAATCGGCGTCAGCATCATTGTGGTGGGCGATTTAATATTGCGTAGTATGCGAGGCTATTTTTTAGATTGGGCCAGCGCACGTATTGACATCAAATTAAGTAGCCGTATTATGCAGCAGGTGTTGGGCTTGCGCATGGAACAAAAACCTAACTCGGTGGGTTCGTTTGCTAGCAATTTGCGCTCATTTGAGAGTGTGCGCGATTTTATTACCTCTGCCACCATCACTACCATGATCGATATCCCATTCGGTTTGATATTTATTTTGGTGATGGCATGGATTTCTTGGCCGATGGTGATTCCAGTCATTCTAGGCGCAATTCTTATGCTGATATATGCTTTTAGCGTGCAAACTAAAATGCATGCACTTTCCGAGAGCATGTACCGCGCAGGAGCCTTGCGTAACGCAACGCTAATTGAGAGTCTGGTTGGTTTGGAAACAGTGAAAGCGCTTGGCATTGAAGGTAACATGCAGCGCAAGTGGGAACACAGTGCCAGCTTTCTAACCGAGGTTGGTAGTAAATTACGATTGCTGTCTCAATCGATTAATAACGGCTCAAACGCAATACAACAAGTAACCAGTGTGGCTTTGGTGTTATTGGGGGTGTATTTAGTCATCAATGGCTTTTTAACCATGGGTGGCTTGATTGCTTGCACCATGCTGTCTTCGCGTGCGCTTGCGCCCATCTCTCAGACCGCAGGCTTACTCACGCAATATCACACCGCAACAACTTCGTTACAATCCCTTGACGAAGTGATGAATAAACCGATTGAGCGGCCGATTGATTCAAACTTTCTATCTCGTTCTAGCTTTAATGGCGATATTGAATTTAGAGAGGTGAGCTTTCGCTATCCTGGAGCAGAAGAAAATGCGCTCACCAAAGTCAGCTTTAAAATTAAAGCAGGCGAGCATGTGGCATTGCTGGGACGCATGGGTTCAGGTAAATCAACCATACATAAATTGATACTTGGCTTATATCAACCCACAGATGGTGCAGTATTGATAGATGGTATTGATGCGAGACAAATAGACCCTGCTGAATTGCGCCGTGCTATTGGGTATGTGCAACAAGATACGCATTTATTTTATGGCACGATGCGTGAAAATATTTCTATGACGTTTCCACACGCTGATGACGCTACGGTACTTGAAGCGGCACATGCGGGCGGCATAGACGAATTTATTAATGCAAACCCAAATGGTTTCGATTTACAAGTAGGTGAGCGCGGCGAGACGCTTTCAGGTGGACAAAGACAAGGGGTGGGAATTGCTAGAGCGCTGATTGCAAAGCCCAATATCTTGTTGCTGGATGAGCCTACCAGTGCGATGGATCACTCTAGTGAAGATAACGTTAAAAAACGTTTAATAAGCTCGTCACAAGGCAAAACCGTTGTATTGATTACACATCGATCTACCATGTTTGATTTGGCAAATCGCATCATTGTGGTGGATACGGGAAGAATCGTGGCAGATGGCCCTAAAGATCAAGTTATTGAAGCTTTGCGTTCCGGCAAAGTCGCCAAGGCCTTATAAATAGGATTCACTATGGGCGAAACACTATTTAATAAAATTGGTACCTTAAACAACTTTGTGAAACGCCAGTCTTGGATTACAAAACCGATTTATTTTCTGGTCGATCGCGCTGTCCCAACTGAAAGCCGGGAAGATTTAGATTGGCATGAAGAAGCTGATTTGGCGATAGCAGAGCAAGCACCTCTTAAAGCTAAATTATTGTTATACGCGATTTTAGTGATTCTACTGGTAGTGCTTGCATGGGCGTGGTTGGCTAAAGTCGATGAAATTACGCGTGGAGAAGGCAGGGTAATTCCTTCTCGTCAAGTGCAAGTGATTCAATCGTTGGATGGAGGTATTGTTACTGAAATTTTAGTGACAGAAGGTGATTTGGTCACAGTAGGCATGCCCTTGATCCAAATTGACGAAACACGCGCTATTTCATCTCTACGTGAAAATAAAAGCCAATATTTGGCCTTATTAGGCCGACAATCACGGTTGCAAGCGCTGGCAGAAGGAACAACATTTAATCCGCCAAGTGAAGTGAAAACCGAAGCGCCACAAGTCTATGAGCAAGAGTATGCTTTGTATACCAGTAGTCGCGATGAGCTGGATTCGATAGTCAGCATTGCGCGCGATCAAATGGTGCAACGCGAAAAAGAGCTGGATGAAGTGCAATTTAAAAAGGATCTGGCGGAAAAGACCTTTGAATCTGCCAATAAGGAATTGGCAGCCAATAAGCCTTTGTTAGTGAGTGGCGCAGTTTCTGAGATTGATATTTTAAAACTAGAGCGCGAAGTGACGCGTGCACGCGGCGAGATTGACCAGTCCCGTGCACAACTTAGTCGCATCAGAGTGAGTATTAATGAGGCTAAGCGCAAAATTACAGAGGCGGAACAGACCTTTCGTAGCAAGGTGCGCGGAGAGCTAAATGATGTCACAACTAAACTCAGTAGCTTAACTGAAACCAGTGTCGCTCTCAGTGATAAGGTTAAGCAATCTACCTTAATATCGCCTGTAAATGGCAAAGTCAGCCGACTGTTTAATAACACAGTAGGTGGGGTGATACAGCCCGGAAAAGAAGTGCTAGAAATCGTGCCCACAGATGAAGTTTTGGTGATAGAAACCAAAGTACAAATTAAAGATATTGCGTTTTTACGCCCCAGTCAGCCAGCCATTGTGAAGCTAACGGCTTACGATTACACAATATATGGCACCTTAGACGCAATGGTTGAAAGTATTGCGGCTGATTCAACTGTTGATGATAAAGGTAACGCCTATTATCTAGTTCGCGTGCGCACGCTACAAACTAGCTTAGGTAAAGACTTGCCAATCATTCCTGGCATGGTAGCGCAGGTAGATATTTTGACTGGTAAAAAATCCATACTTTCTTACCTACTAAAACCAGTACTTAAAGCCAAATCATACGCCTTCAGTGAGAGATAGCTTGAAAGATAAAAACTAGTATGCAAGATATTTTTATCTCACCGCTTGAAACAGGCATGGTGAGTTGGATGGAAGCTTTTGCTAAAGCAAAAATCTCAGCTACAGTGCAAGTAAGCCCAACAAAAATACAAAAGAATGCATTCGTTATTTTTTGGTTACACATGAATGAGGATAGGCAAGAATGGCTGACTAATGCTATTCAGTTGATTCAAAAAAAGTATGTAAATGCCAAAATTGTGGTGCTCGCCAACGCACCAAACCAAGCTGAAGCTTTTCATGCCATGAGCATGGGTGTGGTGGCATATTCACATGCTTATAGCCCAGCGTTCGTGTTAACTGAAATTAAAACCGTGATTAGTCATGGTGGTGTGTGGTTAGGGCAAGATTTGCTCAAACGCATTATAGAAGTCTCTACAAGTTTGGCCGGAAATCAAGCTGAACAAGTGAATCAGCACCTAAAATCACTGACTAAGCGCGAAAAAGAAGTGGCAGTTGAAGCGGCTAAAGGTTTAAGCAATAAAGAAATCGCACGCATTTTAAAAATCACTGAGCGCACCGTCAAAGCGCATTTATCTTCTACCTTTGAACGCTTAGGGGCAAAAGATAGGCTACATCTTGCGTTAATGCTCAACAAAAAACCCACATAAAAGCGTTACAAGGTTTAAAAACCTGTCCTTTAGACCAATAGTTTTCTTGCCATTGTTACTGTTAAATAGCAACATCGAAAAAAGTGATGTGTTTTGCACCTTACATAAATTACAGGAAGCATTAATATGGCAAATATCGGTGTCGTGGTTGTATTAACAGGTCAAGCAATTGTAATCAATGCACAAGGTGTGCAACGCCAGTTGGCGCTAGCTGACGGTGTCGAGACGGGCGACACCATTATTGCCACCGCTGGCACCACAGTAGAACTGCAACTCGCTAATGGCAACAATGTGCAAATTGCTGCGCAACAAAGTGTAACCTTCACGCAAGAGCTTAGCGATGCTATCTTATTTAATCTGATTGAGCCTTCTGACAACGCGGTCTCACAAGCCACCATTCAAGCTGTCATTCAAGCCATTAATAGTGGCGATAATATTGACGATGTAA